>VGBQ01000141.1 GCA_016870425.1 Actinomycetota bacterium
GACGAGGATCGCGTCGGCGGGACACGCCCACGCGCATAACTCGCAGCCGATGCACTTCTCCAGGCCGTCGGGCCAGCGGTTGAGTTGATGGCGACCGTGGAAGCGGGGCTTGGGCGGGAAGCGATCAGCCTGCTCGGGATACTGCTCCGTCACGACCTTCTTGAACATCGTCGCGAAGGTGACGCCGAAGCCGCGCACGGCCGGGGGCAGTTCAGGCATTGCCGTCCTCCTCATGAGCGTCGTCGGAGGCGGGCCCCTCGCCCGAGACGGCTTCGCTGACATCTCTGGCGGTCACGGCAGTGCCGGCCACGACCGTGCCGGCCAGAGCCCGCCTGGAGGTGAAGGTGAACTCCTGCCCCGGCAGCGGAGGCACCGGGTAGCCGCCCGCGTAGGGGTCGAAGGGCTTGGCCGCCTCCGCCGCAGCCTCCTCGAGTTCGCGCTTCTCCTGTCGTGCCGTGCGCACCTGGAGCACCCAGGAGCCCAGGACGATAGCGATGAGCACTCCCGCGCCGACGAGGAGGAGCTCCTGCGTGGAGACGGACAGTTCATTACGCACCACTCGTGCCGCAGCCACGATGACGATCCACACGAGCGACGCCGGGATGAGGACCTTCCAGCCGAATCGCATGAACTGGTCGTAGCGCAATCGCGGCAGGGTGCCGCGGAGCCAGATGAAGACGAAGATGAAGAGCTGCACCTTGATGAGCCACCACAGCAGCGGCCACCAACCGGTGTTGGCGCTCTCCCACAGCGAGATCGGCCACGGCGCGCGCCAGCCGCCGAGGAAGAGCGTGGTCGCCAGCGCCGAGACGGTCACCATGTTGATGTACTCGGCAAGGAAGAAGAGGGCGAACTTCAAGGAGGAGTACTCCGTGTGGAATCCACCCACGAGTTCGCCCTCGGCCTCGGGCAGGTCGAAGGGGGCGCGGTTGGTCTCGCCCACCATCGCCGTGACGTAGATGAGGAACGACGGGAGCAGGATCACGGCGTACCAGATCGGCTCCTGCGCGGCGACGATGTCGGAGGTCGACATGGATCCGGCGTAGAGGAAGACGGCGACGAAGGACATCGACATCGCCAATTCGTAGGAGATCATCTGTGCCGAGGACCGCAGGCCGCCCAGGAGGGGGTACGTCGAACCCGACGACCAGCCCGCGAGCACGATGCCGTAGATGCCGATCGAGGCGACCGCCAGGACGTAGAGCACGGACACGGGGAAGTCGGTGAGCTGCAGCGGGGTCTCGACGCCGAAGATGCTGACCATCGGGCCAAAGGGGATCACCGCGAAGGCGATGAAGGCCATGGTGGCCGAGATCACAGGGGCGATCCAGTAGACGGCCCGGTGGGCTGTCTTGGGGATGATCTCTTCCTTCAGCGCCAGCTTGAAGCCGTCCATGAGCGACTGCAGCAGGCCGAAGGGGCCGACGCGGTTAGGCCCGATGCGCGACTGCATGCGGGCGACGACGCGGCGCTCCCACCAGATGGTGAAGAGAGTGAGGAGGACGAGCATGGCGAAGATGGCCACGACCTTGAGCAGGACAAGCCACCAGGGATCGTTGAAGGTGATGCCGCTCATGCCGTCCGTCCCGTCACGCGCACCGCAGAACCATGGCGCGCTCCGATAGACAGCAGCCGGGAGCCCTCGGATGACATGGGCACCCACACCGCACCGTCGACGACGTCGGCGATGCGCACGGGAAGCTCGATCGACCCCTTATCGGTGGAAATGACGACGGCAGACGCCTGGGCCAGGCCCAGTGCCCGGGCAGTGTCGGCGCCCATGAGGGCCTCGGTGGGTCGAGCGGTGGCCGCCAGGTGCGGCTCGCCCTCCTGGAGTGCGCCCGCGTCGAGCAGCAGGCGCCAGGTCGCAAGGGCGACCGAACCATGGACCCCGGGGACCGAGGGAGCGACGGTCGGCGCCGCGACGCGCGCTCCGGTCCACCTGCCCAGGCGATCTAGCTCAGCGCGCAGAGCGACCACCTCACCGCTCCCGAAACTCACGTCCATCGCGTCGGCGATCATCGCCAGGACACGACCGTCGGCCACGGACTGCGCGCCGTGGATGGCCGCGGAGAAGGGCTTGTTGCGACCTTCCCAGTCAGTGAAGGACCCTGCCTTCTCCGCGACAACGGCGACGGGGAAGACGACGTCCGCGACATCGGTCACCTCGTTGTGATGCGTGGTCAAAGCGACGACGAACGGCACCTTGTCGAGGGCACGACGCAGGTCTTCGGCGCCCTCGTGGTCAGCCACCTCGACTCCCGCGACGAGTAGGGCGTCCACCTGCGCACCGGCCACGATCGCGTCCATGAGGGACTGACCGTCGCGCCCGCCCGGGGGCAGGCTGCTGGGCTCCACGCCCCACACGGCGGCGACCTCCTCGCGGGCGCGCGGGTCATCGGCGGGACGGCCACCGGGCAAGAGCCCCGCGAGCGCACCCGCGTCGAGTGCACCGCGCTCCCCCGCGCGCCGGGGAACCCAGCCGAGCCGAGCACCGGTGCTCGAGGCGAGTTCGGCAGCGGCGGAGAGCGCGCCCGGCACTCCGGCCATGCGCTCACCGACGAGGATCACCGCACCGGGCTGGCGCAGGGCGGCAAGCGTGTCGGCAGCCTTCTCTCCACCCAGGATGTGGCGCAGGGCGATGGCCTCGCCGCCGGGCTGGCAGGCCCACCACTGCGCGTCCATCTTGTCGATCCCGCGCGTGCGCACGGGCGAGAGCGACACGATGCGGACGCCCTTCTTCTGCGCCGCCCGACGCAGACGCAGGAAGATAATGGGCGACTCGTCCTCAGGCTCGAGGCCCACCAGGAGCACCACGGGGGCGCTGTCGAGGTCCGCGTACGTCGGCCCGAGCGGCATGCCGGCCACCGAGGATGCAAGGAACTGAGCTTCCTCATCACTGGCGACACGCGATCGGAAGTCGATGTCGCCCGTGCCCATGGCCACTCGGGCGAACTTCGCGTAGGCGTAGGCATCCTCGCGCGTGAGGCGGCCACCGGTCAGCACACCTGCCCGACCGCGCGCCGCAGCGAGGCCTCGGGCAGCGACGTCGAGCGCCTCCGGCCAGGACGCGGGGCGAAGCTCGCCGTTCTCACGCACGAGCGGCGATGCGATCCGGCCCTCATGCGTGTAGACGAAGGCGAATCGGCCCTTGTCGCAGTTCCACTCCTCATTGACCTCGGGGTCATCCCAGGCCAAGCGACGGGTGATCACTCCGCGTCGCACGTCAGTGCGCAGCGAACAGCCGGATGCACAGTGCTCGCACGTGGTCGGCGTACTGACGAGGTCGAAGGGACGAGCACGGAATCGGTAGAGCGAACTGGTAAGAGCTCCCACGGGGCAGATCTGGATGGTGTTGCCGGAGAAGTAGGAGTCGAATGGCTGATCGGGGGCGATACCCACCTGCTGCGCTGCTCCCCGCTCAAGAAGCTCGAGCATGGGGTCGCCCGCAATCTGGTCGGCAAATCGCGTGCACCGTGCACAGGAGACGCAACGCTCACGGTCGAGCAGGATCTGCGCGCTCACGTTGATGGGCTTCTCGAAGGTCCGCTTCTCCTCCTCGAATCGGGAGGTGGGACGCCCGGTGGTCATCGCCTGGTTCTGCAGGGGGCACTCGCCGCCCTTGTCGCAGACGGGGCAGTCCAGGGGATGGTTGAGGAGGAGGAACTCCATCACCCCCTCCTGTGCAGCGTCAGCCATCAGCGAGGTGCGTTGGGTGCGCACGATCATGCCGTCGGTGACCGCGATGGCGCAGGCAGGCTGCGGCTTGGCCTGGCCTTCGATCTCTATGAGGCAGGCGCGGCATGCCGCGACCGGGTCGAGCAGGGGGTGATCGCAGAAGCGAGGGATCTCGATGCCCATGAGCTCGGCCACGCGGATGACGAGCATCCCCTTGGGCACGCGCACCTCGATGCCGTCGACACTGACGGTGACCAGGTCGCTGGGAGCGACCTCGGTCGGGCTCTGCGGGGCGATGGTCATCGCGCGGCCACCTCGCCGAAGATGTAGGACGCCGCCGGGGGGAAGGCCTCGTCGACGGGGGTGCGCGTGGCCGCCTCGAACTCGTCGCGGAAGTACTTCAGGGCCCCGGGATAAGGGGTCGCCGCCGCATCGCCGAGGGCGCAGAAGGATCGCCCGGCGATGTTGCCGCAGACCTCGACGAGCAGGTCCATGTCGGCGTCGGTGCCGTGACCGTGTTCGAATCTCTCGAGCACGCCGGTGATCCAGTAGGTCCCCTCGCGGCAAGGAGTGCACTTACCGCATGACTCGTGCTTGTAGAACTCCAGCCAGCGGGTGACCGCCTTGACCACACTCACGGTGTTGTTGAAGACCATCGGCGTGCCGGTGCCCAGCATGGTGCCGGCCTCGGCCATGGCCTCGTAGGTCATGGGGGTGTCCAGGTGGTCCGCGGTGAGCATCGGCACGGATGAGCCGCCGGGAATCCAGAACTTCACCGTGCCATCTCCGCCAACGACACCACCGGCGTAGTCGAGCAGCTCGCGCATGGTGATACCAAGGGGAGCCTCGTAGATCCCGGGACGTGCGACGTGACCGGAGATGGAGAAAACCTTGAAGCCCGGGGACTTCTCGGTGCCGAACTGGCGGAACCACTCGACCCCGTTGTTGATGATCCAGGGGATATTGGTGATCGTCTCGACGTTGTTGACCACGGTGGGCACCGCATAGAGCCCATGCGTCGCCGGGAAGGGCGGCTTCAGGCGCGGCTGTCCGCGGTAGCCCTCGAGCGAGTCGAGCAGCGCCGTCTCCTCGCCGCAGATGTAAGCGCCAGCCCCGGAGTGCACGGTGATGCGCAGGCTGAAGCCGGATCCGAGGATGTTGTCTCCGACCAGCCCCGCCTGCTCGGCCTCGCGCACAGCGGTGGCCACCCGCCGGATCGCCTGGGGCACCTCACCGCGGATGTAGATGAAGGCGTGATTGGCCCGGATGGCGTAGGAGGAGATGATGACGCCTTCGACCAGAGCGTGGGGGTTGGCGATCATGATCGGGACGTCCTTGCAGGCACCCGGCTCGGACTCGTCGGCGTTGACGACAAGGTAGTGGGGCTTGCCGTCGTTCTGCGGGACGAAGCTCCACTTCAGGCCGGTGGGGAAGCCCGCACCCCCGCGGCCGCGCAGACCGGTGTCCTTGACCGTGCCGATGATCGCGTCAGGATCCATGCCCAGGGCCTTGGGCAGGGCGACGTAGCCACCATGGCGGCGATAGCCCTCGAGGGTGAAGTAGTCCGGCACGTCCCAGTGGGCCGTGATGATCGGGGTCAGTGGTGTCATGCGGATCCCTCCCCCGGGGTCGGCGCCTTCATGCCGAGCTCGCGCGCGACGGTGAGACCGGCCAGCATGATCGAGTCCGCCTCGCCTCCCTCGCCCGCCAAACCGTCGACGGGGAAGGCCAGGGTGTGCTCGGTTGCCTGGAAGTCGCGGATGACCGGGCCGCGCGTGGAGACGACCTCCTCGCCGCGGGCGAGCCGGTCGATGATGTCGACGGCGCTCCGCGGTGTCTGGCAGTCCATGAACTCCCAGTCCACCGTCATGACGGGGGCATGAGTGCACGCGGCCTGGCACTCGATGCGCTCGAGCCAGAAGGTGCCGTCGACATCCTTCTCGTTGTGGCCAGCGCCGAGCCGCTCGGACACCGCGTCGTAGACAGCGTCACCACCCAGCAGCGCGCAGAGAGTGTTGGTGCAGACGCCGATGTGGTGCTTGCCCACCGGGCGGCGCTTGTACATCGTGTAGAAGGTCGCGACGGCAGTCACCTCTGCCGTGGTGAGACCGAGCTCATCGGCGATGACCCTCATCCCCTCCGGCGTGACTTCGTCGTCGATGCTCTGCGCGAGGTGGAGCAGGGGCATGACCGCAGAGCGCGAGTTGGGGTAGCGCCCGATGATGTCGCGCATCTGCGCCATGACGCCCTCGTCGTAGGACATCAGCGATCCACCCCGCCCATGACCGGATCGATGCTGGCGACGGCCGCGATGACATCGGAGATCATGCTGCCGTTGGACATCGCCGCGGTGGCCTGCAGGTTATTGAACGACGGATCGCGGTAGTGCACGCGATAGGGGCGTGTGCCCCCGTCGCTGACGATGTGGACGCCGAGTTCGCCGCGCGGAGACTCGATCGCGGAGTAGACCTGTCCCGGCGGCACGCTGAAGCCCTCGGTGACGAGTTTGAAGTGATGGATGAGGGCCTCCATCGACTGGGACATGATCTCCTTGATGTGCTCGGGGGAGTTGCCCTGCCCATCGCCGCCGATCGACAGGCGAGCCGGCCAGGCGATCTTCTTGTCTTCGATCATCACCGGCCCCGGACGCAGGCGATCCAGTGCCTGCTCGACGATCTTGATGCTCTCCTGCATCTCCGCGACGCGGATGAGGAAGCGACCGTAGGCGTCGCAGGTGTCCTGGGTCGGCACGGCGAATTCATAGGTCTCGTAGCCGCAGTAGGGCTGGCTCTTGCGCAGGTCATGGGGCAGGCCGGTGCTGCGAAGGATCGGACCCGTGATGCCCAGGGACATGCAGCCGGCGAGATCGAGGTAGCCCACGCCGACGGTGCGGCCCATCCAGATCGCATTGTCGACGAGCAGGTCGGCGGTGTCCTTCATGCGCTTGCGCAGGAGCGGCAGGGTCTCGCGGATGCGGATGACCTGGTCGTCGGTGATGTCCTGGGCCACACCACCAGGACGGACGTAGGCACTGTTCATGCGCAGGCCCGTGACCATCTCGAAGATGTCGAGGATTAGCTCGCGCTCGCGGAAGCCGAAGGTCATCGCGGTGAGCGCGCCGAGCTCCATGCCGCCCGTAGCAAGCGCGACGAGATGGGAGGAGATGCGGT
>VGBQ01000142.1 GCA_016870425.1 Actinomycetota bacterium
CACGGCCACCAAGATCGAGCTCATCGACCGGCTGGCAGGCGCAGGCCTTGGCATCGTTGAAGCGACGAGTTTCGTGCGCCCCGACCGCGTGCCGCAGCTTGCTGATGCACGCGAGGTGATGGCGGGAATCGCGCGCCGCGACGGCGTGCGCTATCCCGTGCTCGTCCCCAACATGCGCGGCCTCGAGTTCGCGCTGGACGCCGACGTCACCGACATCGCGATTTTCGCCAGCGCCACGGAGACCTTCGCCCAGCGCAATCTCGGGCGGGGGTACGACGCCCAGTGGGAGATGTTCGCGCCAGTCGTCGCGCGCGCTCGAGCTGAGGGCCTGCGCGTGCGCGGCTACCTCTCCATGTGCTTCGGCGACCCCTGGGAGGGCGCGGTGCCCGCCGAGCAGGTCGTCGCTGCCGTGACCCGCCTGCGCGATCTCGGGTGCGAATCGGTCAGCCTCGGCGACACCATCGGCGTCGCCACGCCGGGCCAGGTCATCGACATCGTGCGCCGGCTTGTCGCCACCGGCGTACCCATCGATGAGATCGGCGTGCACTTCCACGACACCTACGGCCAGGCACTCGCCAACACCCTCGCCGCGCTGCGCGAGGGCGTCACCACGGTGGATGCGTCCGCTGGTGGGCTAGGCGGCTGCCCCTACGCGAAGGCGGCCACGGGCAATCTCGCCACCGAGGACCTCGTCTACATGCTCGACGGCCTCGGTATCTCCCATGGCGTCGACCTCGACGCTCTCGTCTCCACCAGCAGGTGGCTCGCGATGCGACTCGGACGACCGAGTCCCTCGCGCGTCGTTCACGCTCGCCCAACCAAAGAGGAGCAGTGATGGATCACCGTCTGCCCAGTGAGTACGCCGACCTGCAGAAGGCAGTGGCGGCGTTCGCGCAGGATGTCATCGCGCCGGTGATCGGCGATCTCTACGAGGCGCATGCCTTCCCCTACGACATCGTGCGGCAGATGGGGGAGATGGGCCTGTTCGGCCTGCCCTTCCCGGAGGAGTACGGCGGCATGGGCGGGGACTACTTCGCCCTGTGCCTCGCGCTCGAGGAGATTGCACGCGTCGACTCCTCCGTCGCCATCACGCTCGAGGCGGCGGTGAGCCTGGGCGCGATGCCGATCTATCGCTTCGGCACCGAGGAGCAGAAGCGCGAGTGGCTGCCGCGGCTCGTCGCCGGAGAGATGCTCGGCGCCTTCGGGCTTACCGAGCCGGGCGGCGGCACCGACGCGGGGGCCGCGCGCACGACCGCGCGCCTGGACGGCGATGAGTGGGTCATCAACGGCACGAAGTCCTTCATCACCAACTCCGGCACCGACATCACCGGCTTCGTCGCCGTGCTGGCCATTACCGGTGAGGGGCCCGACAGCGGCGGCTCCGCCGACGCGCCGGGCCAAGAGGGCAAGAAGGAGCTCTCGACCATCATCGTGCCGAGCGGCACGCCCGGATTCACCGTCTCGGCGCCCTACTCCAAGGTCGGCTGGAACTCGTCCGACACCCACGAGCTCGGCTTCGTCGACTGTCGCGTGCCCGCGGCCAACCTGCTCGGCACGCGGGGCAAGGGCTACGCGCAGTTCCTCCAGACGCTCGACGAGGGCCGCATCGCCATCGCCGCGCTCTCGGTTGGCCTCGCCCAGGGCTGCATCGACGAGTCGGTGCGCTACCTCCATGAGCGGCACGCCTTCGGCAAGCCGCTCTCGGCGTACCAGGCACTGGACTTCATGGTGGCCGACATGGAGGTCCGCGCCCACACCGCGCGCCTGGCGTACTACGACGCAGGTGCGCGCATGCTCGCGGAGGAGCCCTTCAAGAAGCAGGCGGCGGTCGCCAAGCTGCACGCCTCCAATGCGGCGGTCGAGAACGCCCGCTGGGCGACGCAGATTTTCGGCGGCTACGGCTTCATGAACGAATACCCGGTGGCCCGCTTCTGGCGCGACAGCAAGGTCCTCGAGATCGGTGAGGGCACAAACGAAGTGCAGCGCATGCTCATCGCCCGAGAGTTGGGCCTCGGTCGTTGAGGCTGTTGCCAGGTGCAGATTTCGCGCCGTTGGAGGAGCTTGACGCCTATCGCCAGTGGCTCTGGTCGCAGCAGCGCGACTATGTCCGAGAGCACTCGGACCTCTACAGAGACGTCTGGACCGGGCACGACGTCCCGGAGAACCTGGACGACCTCGCAGCATTGCCGCTGGTCGACAAGGACATGCTCCGGGCGAGCCAGCGTGAGCATCCACCCTTCGGGGCCTACCTCGCTTCCGCGCCTGCGGACGTACGTCGAGTGCACCGCACGGGGGGCACCACCGGGGAGGCGATGAACCTCGCGCTGTCGGCAGCGGACGCGGAGGACACCGCGGAGGTGGGTGCGCGCGCACAGCGCGCCTCAGGCCTCGGCCCGGGCGATGTCGTCATCCACTGCCTCAACTACCAGCTTTGGATGGGTGGCTTCACCGATCACACGACCCTGGAGGCGACCGGAGCGACCGTCGTGCCCTTCGGCGTGGGCAACACCGATCTCCTCGTGCGCACGATCCGCGAGCTGGGCGTGACGGCGATCAGTTGCACGCCGAGCTATCCCGCCGTGCTCGAGCAGGTCCTGGCCGAGCAGGGTGTGGTGCCGCGCGACCTGGGCCTGCGGCTCGGGCTCTTCGGCGGCGAGGCGGCGCTGGACGTGCCCGGCTTCCGATCACGTCTCGAGCAGACCTGGGGCTTTGCCGCGCGCAATAGCAACTACGGCGTCACCGATATCATGTGCAACTTCGCTGGCCAGTGCGAGCAGCAGGATGCCCTGCATTTCATGGCCATGGACGTGCTGCACCCGGAGCTGATCGACTCGGCGGCCGCGGTCCTGCCGTGGAAGTCCGGTTCCTCCGGCGAGCTCGTGCTCACCCACGTGGCCCGAGACTGCCAGCCGCTTGTGCGCTTTCGCACCGGCGACATCGTCACGCTGGAGTCCACTGAGCCATGCGCTTGCGGGCGCACCGCCCCACGCCTGCGAGTGACGGGGCGCGCGGATGACATGGTCGTCGTACGCGGAGTCAATGTCTTCCCTACCTCGGTGGCCGCACTCGTCACGGCGGATCCAGCCCTGTCGGGGGAGTACCGCATCGTGCTGCGCGGTGACGGCCCCTACGACACGCTGCCGCTGGAGATCGAGCGGGCGCGAGATGTCGACGAGCCATGGGAAGACATCCGTGCCCGTGTCGGGGCTCGCGCTCGAGCGGACCTGCGGGTCACGGCCGAAGTGAGCGTGCTTGACTTCGGCGCACTGCCGCGCACAGAGGGCAAGACCCGCCGCGTGGTGCGGATGAGCGAGGAGGAGGCCTAATGTCGACGGTGCTCACCGAGGACCGCGGTCCCGTGCGGATCCTCACTCTCAACCGGCCTGAGCGCCTCAACGCCATCACCGAGCGGCTAATCGCCGACCTCAACGCCGCGCTGTCAGCGGCACAGGCCGACCCCAGCGTGCGCGCCATCGTGCTGACCGGTGCGGGACGTGCCTTCTGCGCGGGCGATGACCTGCACGAATACGCCGAGCAGGCGAGCACGCGCGAGGCCACGCAGGCATACGTCGAGGAGCTCCAGCAGGTGACGCGCCACATCGTGCTTGGTCGCGTGCCGGTCGTGGCCGCCGTGCACGGCTGGGCGGTGGGCGGAGGTTTCGAATGGGTGCTCGACTGCGACCTCGTCGTGGTGGGCGAGTCAGCGAAGGGCTTCTTCCCGGAGATGGGGCTCGGGCTGTTTGTCACCGGTGGCGTCACCGCGCTCCTGCCGCGCATCGTCGGGCTCTCGCGGGCGCGGCAACTGCTCATACTGGGGGAGCGCATCGACTCCGCTCAGATGCTCGACTGGGGCATCGCCCACTGGCGCGTGGCCGACGACGCCGTGCTCGATGAGGCCGTGGCGGTGGCCGAGCGTCTCGCCGGCCTGTCGGAGCGGGCGGTGACGGACCTGCGGCGCATCATGACGACCGTGTCGGTCGGCGATCTAGAGGCCGCGATGTCGGCGGAGACGGCGGCGACCGTGGCGGCCTTCGGAGATGCCGACGCCGCACGCCGCGTGCGCGACGCAGCGCCGTAGGGCTCTAGCGAAGGAGACCGGCCTTGCGCAGTCCCGCCCAGGTGAGCGGCAGCAGGCCCGCTGCCAGCGCGATCTTGACGACGTCGCCGATGAGGAACGGCGCGACGCCGAGCTGCAGCGCGGTCACCCAGGTGGCGTCGATGGCGTACTTCAGCCAGGTCACACCAACGGCGTAGATGACGAGATTGCCCAGGACCATGAGGCCGGCGGTGCGCCACACGGTGAGGGTGGCCCCGTGCTCAGCAACGCGGCCGACGATTCCGGCCGCGATGATGAAGCCGATGATGTAGCCGAAGCTCGCCATGGCGAAGCCCGAGGAACCCTCGGCGAACCACGGCACGCCCGCGACACCCGCGACGGCGTACAGCGACATGGCCAGGACACCGCGCAGGGAGCCCAGCGCCGCACCCGCGAGCAGGACGGCGAAGGTCTGCAGGGTCAGCGGCACCGGGGTGAAGGGCAGCGGGATGGCCACCTGGGCAGCGAGGCCGACGAAGGCGGCGCCGCCGAGGACGAGGATCGCCTGGCGGGCCAGGGAGCGGGCCCCCTCCGCGCGGTCGGTCCAGACGTCGGCGAGGACGGCGGGCTGGGCGACGGCCATGGGGTACCTCCGGTGGTGTGGTGCTTCGGCGTGTCGTGACCCTATCCAATGCGCGCATCGGCCCCGGGGACGGTCTAGGGTGGGATCACCGTGAAGGGCTGAGGCCCGGCGGGTCGGCCAAGCCGCCCCTGTCGGGCAGGCCCGGCTCCGGGTGAGGACGCAGGGGAAGGCGAACCTCACGAAGGAGGCCACGGCATGTCCACGATGCCACCATCGCGGTCGGCGACGCATCCGTCGATGCTGCCGCCGACCCTGCCGACGCATGGCCGCGCACGCGGCGTCGTCTTCTTGCACGCGGTGCCCCGCGCCCTGTGCCCCCATGTCGAGTGGGCGCTGAGCGCCATCGTCGACTCGGAGATCCGCCTCGACTGGCAGCCTCAGCCCGTCTCGCCGCCGCTGCTGCGGGCCGAGTTGCCCTGGGTGGGGCGCCCCGGTCTTGGCTCCCGCTTCATGAGTGCGCTCAAGGCCATCCCCGACCTCGTCGTCGAGGTGACCGAGGATCCGTCACCGGGCCGCGAGGGCGAGCGCTATGCGCTCACTCCGACCCTCGGCCTGCATCGCGCGATCATCGGGGTGCACGGCGACATCCTCGTGTCGGAGGATCGGCTGCGGGCCGCCGTCGCTGGTGCGGAGTCGACGGGGGCGCAGCTCAAGGACGGGATCGCCTACCTGCTCGGCACCGCGTGGGACGCCGAGCTCGAGCCCTACCGCGCAGCGGGCGAGGACACCCCGGTGCGGGTGCTCCATCACGTCGTCTGAGCGCGCCAGCCAAGCGAGCGCACGACCATCACGCGGCCGTGCGCGCGGGCGCCCTTCCGCAGCACGCGCCGACAACGGGTCTGCTTCACGCCGGAGAATTGCTCTATAGGCTCGTCAAGGACGCGATAGTGCAACGTGAGGGCGTAAAGCGGCCCCGCAGATTCTCGACTCACGTACCGGCCCCGCCCGCGGGCCTCACGGAAGCGCTTCGAGCGCGCGGATAACCCTTTGGGCCAGCCGATCGGGGGAGCGCTTCACTTCGTGGCGCGTCCATCTGATCACTCGTGAGCCGGCGTTCTCGATCGTCTCTTGACGGCGCTTCTCCTCGTAGAGCGCCCGGGGATCGGCGTACTTGACCAGACCGTCGCACTCGCCAATGACGCGCCCGTCACGCCAGGCCAGGTCCGCCCAGTAGGTGCGACCGTCCGCACCCTCGATGGGGAATCCACACTCAGGACGAGGCACCCCGCGCTCGAGGAGCACCCCTCGGGATTCCGACTCGAGGGCGGACTCCGATGCGGGATCGGCCCACTGGAGCGCCAGGTGCGCACTCCGCGTGCCCGGCCAGCCATGCATGTCCGCAAGGACCGCCGCGACACGGGCGCGAGCGGTTGCGACGAGCGCCGGGTCATGGACGGCCATCCTCAGAGGTAGTTCCCCTCCGCACGTCTGGTCGATGAGCCGACGCAGCACGGCATCCATGCAAATGAGTGCCTCCGGGAGCGACGCCATCCTGGCGATGTCGATCGCCGTACGTTCGGGAGTGGTGACGCGCAGGCCGTTGATGACTGTCTGATGATGGTCGGGGAGCGCTGCCGAGTGGATGTGCACTCCTCGCCGCAGGCCGGCCCTTCCTCCTGGATCAGTCACGTGCCCCAAGTCCAGTCCAGCGAATGGCACGGGGAGGCCCTGCACGAGCGCGGCCGAGTGTGCGGATACGGCGCTTCCCGGCAGCACCAGGGCCGCACCACGGGCTCGATCGGTTGAGTTGCGCGTCTGAGCTTCCCAGGCGACCTCGTCTGGGACCTCCTGTGTTGGGACGACGTAGACACCCAAACTCAGGCGCTGCACGCTGCCTGCTCGCGCGGCCCGGTAGAGGCGATCAAGCGGGAGTCCGGCCGCTGCGGCTTCCTGCAGCGAGAAGGGGACTGTGCCAAAGGCACAGGCGAGGAATTCCGCTGTTTCCTGCGCTAAGGAGCGACGACCCATGTGTGCCACTGTGCCGCGGCATCGCAATCCGCGGCGTGGCCCATCCACAGGTGCAGTGGCGCTTCATGTCGGAGTCTTGCTCTAACGGAGGGTTTGCGGGCCTATAAGGCAAGACTTGGGCACCAAGGTGCGCCGGGGAGCGGGTGCGCCGGGCACCAAGGTGCGCCGGGGAGCGGGTGC
>VGBQ01000143.1 GCA_016870425.1 Actinomycetota bacterium
AGCGGCTCGACATCCGGGTAGCCGTCTCGGCTGGCTCATTCTCCACGTCGCAGCCCTACCGCCTGAGCGTGCAGACGCCGACACCGACACCGACGCCGACGCCCACACCGACACCGACACCGACACCGACACCGACACCGAAACCGACACCGACACCGACACCGACACCGACGCCGACGCCGACGCCGACGCCGACGCCGACACCGACACCGACACCGAAACCGACACCGACACCGACTCCCACGCCGTCGTGGCAGACCCCGGGGATGACGCGCGAGAGCGCCGCCGCCTTGCCGACCGATCTTGTCGCCAGGGCTCCATTGGCGAATGCAGCCGACACGCACTGGTGGACCTTCACCGCCCCCAGGGCGGGGACCTACGCCGTGCGTCTGGGTGAGTTGCCTTCGGCCTATCGGCTTGCCATCTTCTATCCGGGTGGCTCATCATCGACGAGTAGCTCGGGAACGCAGGACCGATTGCAGAACGTGCAGTTGGCGGCGGGGGCCCGCATGGATATCGCGATCAGCGTGGGCAATGGTAAGGCGATCCCTGATCGGGCTTACCGAGTGAGTGTGACACCACCGGCCTCCAGTTCGACATCGACGTGGTTCGCGCGCGCGACGCAAGCCACGACGCAAGCCACGACGCAAGCATGGTGACCCGATAGCCTCTGAAGGTGATCGACTGGTCGCTCATCTCGTGCGGAGTCCGCGGCCACATCACCTACCGTCCAGACGAAGCCGAGTACGCCGACCGGCTGCGAGCGGCCACTGTCGCCGGGGATGCGTGGAGGTGCCTACGCTGCGGCACCTACGTCGCGGAGGCACCCGCGGGATCCGGGCCCGCCGAGTTCGCCCCGACGCCCACCCGGGGCCGTGCCCTGCGTCAGTTGATCATCCTGCGACTGCTGGCCGTGCTGCGTGCCGTCGAGGGCACGGCCTGGCTCTCGGTCGGCATCACCGCGTGGTTCGTCAGCGATCGGGTGCCGGAGTTCCTCGCGGCGCTCAAGCAGGCGGTGCCGGCGCTCGAGCCCGTGACTCGAACGATCGGCTGGGACATCGACCGCTCCTGGCTGGCGCGAATGGTCGATCGCTGGTCCGAGGTCAGCCCGGACACGATCATCCTTCTCGGCACCGTGCTGGCCGCCCTGGGGGCGGTGAAGTGGGCGGAGGCCGTCGGTCTGTGGATGGGCAAACGCTGGGGTGAATACCTCGCGGCTGTCGCGACCGCCGCCTTCATTCCCGTCGAGGTCTTCGAGCTTGTCGAGCACATCTCCGCTTTCAAGATCATCCTCCTCCTCATCAACGTCGCGGCCGTTGTGTGGCTGGTGGTCGCGAAGAGACTCTTCGGCGTGCGAGGAGGCCTGGCCGCGGAGCATGCCGAGAACGAGGAGGTATCGCTGCTCACGGTGGAGCGGGCGGCGGAGGTGGTCAAGCCCTAGGGGCACTGGCAGACTGCGGGCCGTGTCCGATGTCTACTCCCCCGATCCTGACCGCTACGACGGGCGCATGCCCTATCGCCGCTGTGGGCGCAGTGGGCTCAGGCTGCCCGCTGTCACCATCGGCTGCTGGCACAACTTCGGTGATGACACTGCATTGCAGACCCAGCGCGACATGCTGCGCACGGCGTTTGATCTCGGGATCACGCACTTCGACCTGGCCAACAACTACGGCCCGCCCTATGGTTCGGCCGAGATCAACGTAGGACGCATCCTGGCCGAGGACTTCGCAGGCCTGCGCGATGAGCTTGTCATCTCGAGTAAGGCGGGGTGGGATATGTGGCCCGGCCCCTACGGAGATCTTGGATCTCGCAAGTACATCCTCGCGTCGCTCGATCAGTCACTCGACCGGCTTGGCCTGGACTACGTCGACATCTTCTACCACCACCGGCCCGATCCCGAGACCCCGCTCGAGGAGTCGATGGGAGCGCTGGCGACGGCCGTTCACTCCGGCAAGGCTCTCTACGCCGGGGTCTCGTCATACTCTCCGGGTCGCACGATCGAGGCGGCGCGCATCCTGGGAGAGATGGGAGTCCCCCTGCTCATCCACCAGCCGTCGTATTCGATGTTCAACCGGTGGATTGAAGGTGATGGCCTCATCGAGACGTGTGGTGATCTTGGAGTTGGCATCATCACCTTCAGCCCGCTTGCCCAGGGCATGCTCACCGACCGCTACGCCGAAGGCATTCCGGCCGGATCGCGGGCAGAGCAGGGCAAGTCCCTCGATCCGTCCATGGCGCATGGAGACAACCTCGCGCGTGTCCGGGGGCTCGCAGCAATTGCGCGTGAACGCGGCCAGTCTCTGGCACAGATGGCGATCTCCTGGACCCTGCGTGATCCTCGGGTGACCTCGACCCTGCTCGGCGCGAGCAGTGCAGCCCAACTGCGGGAGACAGCCGCTGCTGCGCAGCGGCCGGACTTCACCGATGCGGAGATCGCCGCTATCGACGAGTACGCCGTCGAAGCTGGGATCGATCTGTGGCGCGCCCAGTCCCGCTTCGAGTAGTGGGAGAACCTGCTGGCATCGCTCCCCCTGTGTGAGTGCTGGGGGAGTCCGTACCACTCACTAGTGCTCATTGCCGGTGGAGATTCGCACCACCATTCGGTACGGATCGTGCCAGCGTGACTCATGGGGTGCCCCGCACGCGATGAGCGTGGGTCGATCCACAGGGTGGCGCGCTCCGGTTTGTCCACGCTGCCTTCCACGCGACTCCACTCGCCCGAGGTGCTGGCCATCGTCAGCCCATGACCTATCGGCAGGTGCTGCAGGAGATCGCTCGGTCCTCCCATGGCGTGGTGACGACTCAACAGGCCCGCCAGGCGGGGATCCCAGCGGTGGAGTTGCGCAAGATCGCAGCCCGGGGCTTCCTGCATCGCATAGGTCATGGGGCCTATCGGGCACTGCTCGTGCCTGCGACTCCCTTCACGCCGTATGCGGAGGCGCTTGCCATTGCGGGGTCTCACTCCTACCTGGGACCTGCGTCGACACTGTCGATCCACGGGCTGATCCGGTGCCGTCGCGTGATTGATGTGTGCGTACCGCGGTGGCCCACACGGGTGGTAGTGCCTCATGTGGACGTGACCCGTCGGATCCGATGCTCATGCGAGTTGACGATGGTGCGCGGGATCCCTGCACTGACGCTTGTCGCCGCCTTGGCCGACTATCGACCTGAGTACCCGGAGCAGGGCGTGGGGATCGTGCTCGACACCGCCAGGGTCACGGGTCGCATCAGTGAGGAGGAGTGGAATCGCGTGAGAGAAGTGCGCCACCAGCGTGGCTGGAAGGACTGCTAGTTCGCAGCAACGACGCGCACACCGCGTGTGCGATGGACTGACAGGCGCACGTCGGGCCCGGTGGTGCAGCCGAGGATGTGGCCCCCGGCACTGCGATCCTGAGTGAGTCCGTGGACCTGAGTGAGTCCGTGGAGATGAAGTCCGGGAGCTCCCCCACGACGACCAGGGTGCCACGAAGTCAGGGGTCGGTCAGCGTCCTTGCGTCACGTGCTTGACGATCTGCGATGCGTGGGGCGCTGTCGCGAGGAGTCGGTCGTAGGGCTCATCCCGCAGCTCCAGGACGATCCCCGGCTTGGTCCCGAGGAGGGCGCAGAAGTCGGCACCGCCTCGATAGCGCATGCGACCGATGAGGACGACATGCGGGATGCCGATCCCGGGCCAGCGCCAGCCGCGGACTCGGGGCCACATGTCGGAGGAGGCCTCGGCGTAGACGATGTGATCCCAGGGGATATCGAAGCTGCGCTGGAAGGTGGCGAATCGTTCCCATCTGCCGAGTCGCACCGATAGGTGCGAGGACTCGATGATGAGGGTGGCCACGGACCCAGCGTGCCATCAGTCGCCCGGGTGTCTTCGGCTGCCACCGTCACACCCACCTGACATGCTCGGGGCATGGCCGGCTTCCGCACCCCTCGCGCACCCGTCACCGTGCGGGTGCCGGAAGTGGCCGCTCCGAATCGCCCGTGGTCGGCGACAGCCATCGAGCAGTTCCTCGGCTGTCCGCTGCGCTACTGGTGGCAGCGCATCGAGCGCTGGGAGACACCGTCGACGCCGGCCCTGGTCATCGGTCGCGCGGTGCACGCCGCACTCGAGCATCTGCTGGCGCTCCCACCCGAGGAGCGGGTGCCCGAGCGCGCCGATGCCTATCTCGCCGAGGCGCTCATCGCCGAGCTCGCGCTTGTCGATGGCCAGGGGATCGACGAGCTCGAGGTGCGCGAGGGCAGTGCGCGTGCGATGGCGGCGTACTGGGACACGGAGGAGCCCGCGCGCGTCGAGGTCGCACCCGACGGCCTCGAGCGCGAGGTGCGCACCGATCTGGCGGGACTGCCCTTCCTGGGCCACATCGACCGCATTGCCGTGGCCGAGCCTGGACTGCGAGTCACCGACTACAAGACCGGAGCACCCAAGCCGCGGTACTGGTGGTCCTACTGGAGACAGCAGCTGCTCTACGCCGCCGCCCTGCAGGACATGGGTGAGCCGGTGGCGGAGATCGAGTTGCTCTATCTCAAGGATCCGCGCGCGGTGACGCGTCCGGTCTATCCGGCTGCGATCACCCGCGCGCTGGCCGACCTGGAGTCCGCTCACGAGCAGCGTGACGCCATGGCGACCGGGGGTGCGTGGGAGGCGCGGCCGGGGCCGCTGTGCCGCTACTGCGACTTCCAGCCGGTGTGCCCGGCTCAGCGCAGTGCCGCGCCCCGGCCCGGCACTCCCGAGAGTGACGCCGTGCTCGTCGAGCGCGGGCTGGTGCAGCGCGGGACCGAGCCCGTCGCCAAGCAGGCGGGTGACCTACTCGACATCCTCGATGACGAGGTGCTTGGCGAGGAGGCCGCGGGGTGAGCCAGGTCGAGATTCCCCCGTGGACTCCGCCGTGGCGTGTCGTCGTGCGCGACCGCGTCATCCGCGTCAGTGCTGCGCATGTGCGTGGCGAAGACAGGTGGGAGTGCCCCACGCAGATCGCCGTGAAGGCGCGGCCCGCGGTGCAGGTTGATCGTGAGCCCTCCCTGCGCCCGACCTATCCGCCCTTCCATTCCTTCGCGCTCGGGCTGGCCCGCGACGCTGCGTACTCGGTGACGGCGTCTGGGACCGATCCCGAAGTGGCACTGGATCGGGTGTGCGCGTCGGCGAGCGGTGAGGTAGCGGATGCGGCTCGTTCCGTCGCACGCGAAGCCCTGCAGGGCTATCTGATCGTCCTGGCTCGCCTTCGAGATGCGGGCACCTTGCCGTCGGAGACCGTCGTGCGGGAGTTCTTCGCGGCCGACGAGGTCGATGTGCGCGTCGAATGGTCGGCCTGGGGGCTCTTGCATGTAAGCCGCGATGGTGCCGATCGCGAATTCCACGTCCTCACCTGGGAGCAGGCGGGCACGCGACGCCGCGACCCGGCGTACCTCGCGGTGTATGCCCGGGTCGCGGCCGACGCGATCATGAAGCAGGAGGGCAGCCTGTGGCGCGAGCGCTGGCCCGCTGCACCTGCCCAGCCGGGTCCTGCGCAGCGCATCCGTGTGCGCGAAATCGGCGTGCTCGACGCCACCGATGCACTACTCCTGGACATCAGCGCCGACGAGGCACGGGAGCGGTTCGCCGGTGTCGTGGCTGAGCGTGTGCAGGTGCTGGGAGGTGGTGCCACCAACCCCGGCACGCGGTGCGCCTCGTGCGCGGTGAGATACGAGTGCCCGGGGCCAGCACGCATGCCGGGGGTGCTGGGTGTCGCGGGGCCTGCGCTGTGGACCCGCGGCCTGAGCCCGGGCGACCTCACGACGGCACGCACCTGCACCTGGCAGGTGCATCTGGAGCGAGAGTTGTCCCTGCCCCGCGCTCGCCGCGAGACGACCGAGGCGATGATCCGGGGGACCCATCTGCACTCCTGGCTCGAGCATGCCCATGCGCGTCTTGTGCCGTGCTCACTGGATGACCTGCCCCTGCCGGGCGAGGGGATCGGCGACGTCGCGGAGATGCTGGGCTGGGATGAGCCCTCCTACGCCGCACTGCGGCCCTTCCTGCTCCAGCACATCGCTGCCTGCCCCCTGTCTCGGGATGATGCGGTCGCCGTCTATCCCGAGCAGTCGCTCACCGCGTGGGACACCGATGTCGACGTGGTGATGAGCACGAGAGCCGATCTGGTGGTCGACACGCCCTCGGGCTGGGTCGTGCGCGAGACCAAGAGTGTCGCCGTACATCATGAGATGCCGCAGACTGCCGCCGAGGTCTTCGAGCGCTACCCGCAGGTGGCGCTGACGCTCTGCCTGCTGGCCGACGGCCTCGACCCCGTGACGGGTGGTGTGGCCGTCGATCCTCGGCCGGCGCGCGTCGAGGTCGAGATCCTGCGCCCGGACGGTCACGAGGTGCGGGGATTCCACACCGGCGACCCCGAGGCCGTGCTCATCGCGCGGGCGAGCATCGCGGAGGCCGTTGACACGATCCTCTACTCGCCCCCCGAGCCCACGGTGGGCCGTCACTGCTCCTGGTGCCCGGTGTCCCGCTGGTGCGCGGCGTATCGGGCGAGCTCCGGACCGTCCGGCGCCGAGGCGGTGGAGGACGACGTTGAGGTCCAAGGTGCCGAGCGTCCGCGCATGTCCTTGCTCGCCTATGCGGAGTCAGTCACGGTCGAGATCGAGTCCGACATCCCCTTCTGAAGTCGCCAACCGTCACCATTTGTCGGACCGAGTGCGATG
>VGBQ01000144.1 GCA_016870425.1 Actinomycetota bacterium
CGCCTCCATTGCCGCGCGATAGACCCCCACGGTCCGCTGGGCAATCGCATCCCACCCGAAGTCGGCGATGGCGCGCGCGCGCCCGGCCCGGCCCATCGCTCGCGCGCGCTCGGGGTCGGCGACGAGGGAGTTGATCGCTCGCGCCAGGCCAGTGTCGAAGGCTCGGGTGTCGGTCGCGTCATAGGGCACGAGCAGCCCTGTGACGCCGTCCACCACCACTTCGGGGATCCCGCCCACGGCGCTGGCGACCACCGGAGCCTCGCAGGCCATGGCCTCGAGGTTGACGATCCCGAGCGGCTCGTAGACCGACGGGCAGGCGAAGACGCGCGCATGGGTGAGCAGCTGGCGCACCTCGTCGAGCGAGGCCTGCTCCTCGATCCAGATGACCGAGTCCGCACCGCGCTCCTCGCGCAGCAGTGCGACGGCGCGCGCCACCTCGTCACCGATCTCAGGAGTGTCGGGAGAGCTCGCGCACAGCACCAGCACGGTGCCGGGATCGAGCTGCCGCGCCGCAGCGAGCAGATGCGGCAGGCCCTTCTGGCGGGTGATGCGCCCGACGAAGAGCACATAGGGCCTGTCCAGGGGCACGCCGTGGCGCTCGAGTGCGTTGACCGAGGGATCGGGTCGATAGGCCTCGGTGTCGATGCCGTTGTGCACGACGTGCACTCGAGCGGGATCCACCTGCGGGTACGCCGACAAGATGTCGCGGCGCATGCCCTCGCTCACGGCGATGATCGCCTGGGCGTGGGAGTACGCCGTGGCCTCGACCCAGGAACTCACGCGGTATCCGCCGCCGAGCTGCTCGATCTTCCACGGCCGGAGCGGCTCGAGGGAGTGGGCAGTGATGACGTGCGGGACACCGTGAAGGAGACCACCGACGTGACCGGCCAGGTTGGCGTACCACGTGTGGGAGTGCAGCAGATCGACGTCCGCGGTGTCATTGACCATCTCCAGATCGACGCCGAGCGTCTGCAGCGCGGCATTGGCTCCGGTGAGCTCGGAGGGCACGGCATGCGCCTGGGCGTCCGGGCGAGGCGCCCCGAAGCAGTGCACGTCGACGCCGATGAGCGGGCGCAGATGCGCCGCGAGTTCGCGCACGTGCACTCCAGCGCCCCCGTAGATGTCCGGAGGCCATTCGCGAGTGAGGATGCCGACCTTCACGAGTGCAGCGTAGGGCCTGCGCCCACCCACCCCGAGGTCTAGGCTGGCGAGCGTGGACACAGGCCCGCACGTGCTGGGAATCGTGCTTGCAGGCGGCGCGGGCAAGCGCCTGATGCCCCTCACGGCCGACCGCGCCAAGCCCGCCGTGCCCTTCGGGGGCAGCTATCGGCTCATCGACTTCGCACTCTCCAATCTCATCAACTCCGGTCTGCGGCGGGTGGCCGTGCTCACGCAGTACAAGTCCCACTCCCTCGATCGTCACATCACCACGACCTGGCGCCTTTCGCCCCTGCTCGGGGACTACGTCACTGCCGTCCCCGCGCAGCAACGACTCGGTCCGCGATGGTTCACGGGCAGCGCCGACGCGATCTTCCAGAGCCTCAACCTCATCAACGACGAGCGCCCGGACTACGTCGCAGTCTTCGGGGCCGACCACGTCTATCGCATGGATCCCATGCAGATGGTGCAGGCCCACATCGACACGGGCGCGGCGGTCACAGTGGCGGGCATCCGCCAGCCGCGTGCGCTCGCCCACCAGTTCGGCGTGATCGACACCGCCGAGGACGGCGTACGCATCCGTCGCTTCCTCGAGAAGCCTGCTGATCCGCCGGGGATCCCGGGTGCCGAGGACGAGTCCTACGTCTCCATGGGCAACTACATCTTCACCACGGACGCACTCATCGATGCCCTGCGCGCAGACGCTGCCGACGAGGGATCCGTGCACGACATGGGCGGCAACATCATCCCCATGCTCGTCGACCAGGGACGGGCATGCGTCTATGACTTCGCGCTCAATGAGGTGCCGGGTGCCACGGATCGTGATCGAGGCTACTGGCGCGACGTCGGCACCCTCGACGCCTATCACGACGCGCACATGGACCTGGTCTCCGTGCACCCGATCTTCAACCTCTACAACCGGCGCTGGCCGATCCTCACCAACCACCTCACCCTCCCCCCGGCGAAGTTCGTCGAGGGGGGCAATGCCCACGAGTCCATGGTGGGCACCGGCTCGATCATCTCCGGAGCGCATGTCCGCGGCTCGGTGGTCGCCTTCGACGTGCAGGTGCAGGCGGGGGCATACATTGAGGGATCGGTGATCCTCCCGGGCGTGCGCATCGGACGCAACGCCGTCATCCGCCACGCGATCCTCGACAAGAACGTCATCGTGCCCGACGGCGCGCAGATCGGCGTCGACATCGAGCGAGATCGTGAGCTCTACACCGTCAGCGAAGGCGGCATCGTCGTGCTCGGCAAGGGCGTCACGGCGGCCACCTGATGGCGGTTGCTGTCGTCACGGGTGCCGGTCGCGGTCTGGGTGCTGCGATTGCCCAGGGACTGCGCTCTGCCGGCTATGCCGTCGTCGCGACGGATGTCGTCGGAGGTGATGAGCATCTCGATGTGCGCGATGCCGATGCCTGCCGTGCGCTGGCCCGGGCGGTGCAGCCGGATGTGTGGATCAACAATGCGGGGATCCTCGGCGCAGGAGACGCGGCCACGCAGGAGGACACCCTGATCGAGTCCGTCGTCGCCGTCAACCTCCTCGGCGTGATGCACGGCACCCGGGCGGCCGTGGAGGTCATGCGCGCGCGCGACGGCGGTCGCGGGCGCGGCCACGTCATCAACGTCGGTTCGCTCGCATCGTGGGTGCCGGTGCCGGGCGAGTGCGTCTACGCCGCCACCAAGGCCGGCGTGCTCTCCTTCACCCTGGGCCTCGAAGGCGAGCTGCGCGCTCAGGGGGTGACGGGCGTCCGCTTCACCGTGCTCTGCCCCGACGGCATGCTCACGCCGATGATCACCGATGTCATCGACGACCCGGCGGTCGCCATGACCTTCACCGGGCTGCGCCCCGTCACCCCCGAGGAGGTGGCGGATGCTGCCGTCCGAGTCCTGCGCAGGCCTCGTCGCGTCGTGAGCGTGCCCCACTGGCGGGGGGCGCAGGTGCGGCTCATCAGCGCCGTACCCGACTTGGTCCTGCGGGCTGCACCCATCTTCACTCGCCTGGGTCGGGCTCAGCAGGATCGCCTGAGACGAGCACTCGGATCTGGTCGGCGCTGATGTCAGAGGCGGCGTAGAGGAGGGCGTGATCCCGAGCCTCCTCGCGGGCCACGGCCTCGGTCAGCCGCGCAGTGCCGATCCAGCCGCAGGTGCACTCGGGCAGCATGAAGCGCCCCGTGCGTGCAAGGCAGACCTGGTGCGCCGGCTGCGGGATGGGATCGAGCACGCGCACACGCTAGAGCCGGTCCATGACTTCTCGGTGAGACTCAGTTGAATGCCACGTGAACGCCCTCGGGCCGTGTGTCGGTGGCCTCTGGCGTAGCGTGGGGACCATGCCGCAGGTCGAGGTCGTAGACACTGGGTCCGCGTGGATCATCTCCCGTTCGATAGTCGTCCGCGCTCCTGCGCAGGGCATCTTCGACATCCTCGCCAACCCGCGGCGCCACCCGGACTTCGATGGTTCCGGCTCGGTCCGCGTGGCCATCTCCGGCCCCGAGCGCCTCTCGGCGGGCGCGAAGTTCGGCATGTCCATGCGACTCGGCGTTCCCTACCGGGTGAGCAGCCAGGTCAAGGAATTCGACGAGGGCCGCCTGATCGCGTGGGCGCACCTGGGTGGTCACCGCTGGCGCTACGTGCTCGAGCCGCTCGCGGACGGCTCGACGCGGGTGACCGAGACCTTCGATGCCACGACCGCGCGCTCCGCGCGCGCCCTGAAGCTCATGGATGCCTACAACCGGAATACGCGGGCCATCGAGGAGACGCTGCCGCGACTGGCGGCGCTCGCCGAGAGCGAGACGCGATGACGACCACGACGTATCAGGTGACCGGGATGACCTGCGATCACTGCGTGCGCGCTGTGACGACCGAGCTTGTGCTCCTCGACGGGGTGCGCAGCGTCGATGTCGACCTCGCTCAGGGAGTTGTGACCGTGACGAGCGATGGCCCCCTGGACGTGGAAGATGTCCGGGAGGCCATCGATGAAGCGGGCTACGCGCTGGAGGGCTAGGGGCTCAGCCGAAGCGGCCGGAGATGTAGTCCTCGGTCCGCGGGTCGTGGGGGGCGGTGAAGATCCGTCGCGTGGGGCCGTACTCCACGAGGCGGCCGTGGCGCACGCCCTGCGCGTCGACGTCGGCGGTGAAGAACGCCGTGCGCTCCGAGACACGAGCAGCCTGCTGCATGTTGTGCGTGACGATGACGATCGTGTAGTCCTTCGCCAACTCCTTCATGAGGTCTTCGATCTTCGCCGTGGCGATGGGATCGAGGGAGGCGCAGGGCTCGTCCATGAGGATGACCTCGGGCTTGACCGCGATGCAGCGTGCGATCACGAGACGCTGCTGCTGGCCACCCGATAGCGCGTAGGCGCTCTTCTTAAGGTCGTCCTTGACCTCGTCCCACAGCGCAGCGCGCGTGAGGCACTCCTCGACCAGGTCGTCCATGTTGACCTTCATGCCATTGACCTTGGGGCCGTAGGCGACGTTCTCGTAGATCGACTTGGGGAAGACATTCGGCTTCTGGAAGACCATGCCGATACGCCGGCGCACCTCGATCGGGTCCACGTCCGGCGCGTAGATGTTGAAGCCGTGGTAGGCCAGCAGGCCCTCGACCCGGGCACCGGGGATGAGGTCGTTCATCCGGTTGAAGCTGCGCAGCAGCGTCGACTTGCCGCAGCCCGAGGGGCCGATGAAGGCGGTGATCTCGTTGCGCCCGATCTGCATGGTCACGTCGCGCACGGCCTCGAAGTCGCCGTAGAAGACCCGCACGTTGGCCAGGTCGAAGACGATGTTGGAGACCACCTCGGGGATCTCCGCGCCCTCAAGCACGGCAGAGACGTCCATGCGACCGGTCATGGCCATGTCGCTCGTGGACTGGGGGGCGTCAGGATCGTGGATTTCACTCATCGTCTCGCTCATCTTGTCGTCTCGCCCATCATGTCACCAGCGCTTCTGGGTGCGGTTGCGGATCAGGATGGCGACGGCGTTCATCGCCAGGAGGATGACCAGGAGGAGCACGATCGTGGCCGAGGCCAGGATCTGGAATTCCTCCCGCGACTCCTTGGTCCAGTTGAAGATCTGGATGGGGAGCGTGGTGTAGGCCGAGAAGGGCCCCGTGGGGTTGAACGAGATGAAGGTGACCGCCCCCAGCAGGAGCAGCGGTGCCGCCTCTCCGATGGCCCGGGAGAGGGCAAGGATCGTGCCGGTGGCCATGCCGGGGACCGCAGCGGGCATCGTCTGGCGCCAGGTGGTCTGCCACAGGGTCGCGCCGAGGGCGAGCGAGCCGTGGCGGATGTTCTGCGGCACGGCGCGCAGAGCCTCGCGCGTGGACACGATGATGACGGGGAGCACCAGGAGGGCGAGCGTCAGCCCAGCAGTGATGACCGTCTGCCCGAGCGCCAGTGCTCTCGCGAAGATCGCCAGGCCGAGGATGCCGTAGACGATGGAGGGCACCGCGGCGAGATTCTGGATGTTGATCTCGACGAAGCGCGTGAAGCGGCTCGTCGGATTGGCGTACTCCTCCATGTAAACCGCGCCGAGGAATCCGATCGGCAGCGCGAAGAGTGCCGTGAAGGCGATGACCCACAGCGTGCCCGTGATCGCCGACTGGGCGCCGGCCTGCTCGGGTCGGCGCAGGGAGGGCATGTTCTCCCACAGGGTCGGGGTGAGGCGGGGCCAGCCCTTGATCGTGACGTAGGCCAAGAGCACGGCGAGGAAGACGATGCCGACCGCGAGGCAGAGGAAGAGGATCCAGCGGAAGGTCTTGTCGACAAGGGGCTGGCCCCTGCCCTGGAGGTCGACCGGGGCAGAGTCGGGAGCGATGTCGAGGGTCGCGGTCACTGGTAGGCCTGCCGATACTTGCGGACCAGGCGGATGCTGATCATGTTCATGAAGAAGGTGATGATGAAGAGCAGAAGTCCGACCGCGAAGATCGACTTGTACTCGATGCTGCCGGTGGCCACGTCGCCGGCGCCGGCGGCGGCGATGTAAGAGGTCATCGTTTGCATGCCCTCGAGGGGATTGAGGGTCATGTTGGGCTGCAGGCCCGCCGCGACGGTGACGATCATCGTCTCGCCGATCGCGCGGGAGATGCCGAGGACGAAGGCGGCCACGATGCCGGACAGCGCTGCGGGGACCACGACGCGCAGAGCTGTCTGCCGCTTGGTCGCGCCGAGGGCGTAGGCGCCGTCGCGCAGGCCGCCGGGCACCGCGGCCATCGCGTCCTCGGACAGAGAGGCAATGGTCGGGATGATCATGATGCCCATCACGATGCCGGCCGACAGGGCGTTGAAGACCTGGATGCCGGGGAAGATCGGCTTGAGCACGAACTCGGTGATGAAGTCCAGGGCGAAGAAGCCGAAGACCACCGTCGGGATGCCGGCCAGGACCTCGAGCGTGGGCTTGAGGACCTTGCGCGCACGGGGCTTGGCGTACTCCGAGAGGTAGATCGCACTGCCGAGGCCGAGG
>VGBQ01000145.1 GCA_016870425.1 Actinomycetota bacterium
ACCGGGCGAGCCAAACCCTGGGTGTAGGAGGTCTGACCGGGGAAGCGGAAGTACGGGATAACCGTCTTTCCGTCCTCGATGCCCACCGTGATGCCGTCGATCATGACGCCCGGCTTGCCGCCCACCGTGATGCGCGAACCCGTGATCGTGATCGTCTTCGTGACGGGGCCCTCACCGACAGCAATCACAGCGGCAGCTGACGTCACAGGTGCCGCCGCGAAGGTGCTGGGCTTGGTGTATCCCGCAACCCAAGCAGGCGGGGCGCCTGCAGAGGTCGGCGTTGCGATGACCGTGCCAGCGCCCGCGGAGTTGCCCGCGATCACCGTGACGGACGCCTCACCGGAGGCATTCGTGGTGACCGTCGCGCTGGAGGCGTAGCCACCCAGCAGGACCTCACCCGACGCCGTAACCGTGACGGCGCCGCTGGTGGTGGCGACCGGGTTGCCCCAGTTGTCCGTCACCTTGACGGTCAGCGTCGAGAACGAGCCCTTAGCCACACTGGACGTCGCAGGTGTGATTGCGATGTTGTAGGCGTCCTGAGCGCGGTTCTCGATCTTGACCTTGCCGGTCAGCGTGACGCCGCCCGATGTGAGGACCACGTCGTGCGTGCCGACCTTGGTGCCCCACACGTAAACGGCAGCGCCGGAGGCAACGGTGACCGATGCGGTGCCGCCGTTCCACGCGGTCGGCGCGGTGGCCGAGGCGTAGAGACCGGTCGGGACCGTGACGGTCACGTTGTTAGCCGGGGTCGTCGTCGCCGTGAAGGTAGCGAGGTTGCCCGATGCGGCAGTCGCCTGAGCGCCTGTCGCGACGGTGAAAGCGCCAGCGCTGGTGCCGTAAGGCACACCCGCGGTGTCGTCCGGCACCCACAGGAGCGGCGCCGTCACGACGGTCGCGGCCGAGTTGGTGAACGTCGTCGACCCCGTGCCACTCACGGCGACGGACATCGTCGTCACATTGCCGCTAGTGGTGTAGGCGATCGTGAGCGAATTCGTCGCCGTGGCAGCGACGGTGCTCGACCCAGGGGGGGTAGCCGTGAACGAGTAGTTCTCGGAGCTCCCCGAGGCCAGGCCGGTGGCGTTTGTCACGCCCACGGTGGCAACGCCCGACGCATTGGTCGTGCCAGCGTTGAGCAGTGTTCCGCTGGAAGTACCGCGGTATGAACGAACGACATAACCGGGTAGCACCGTGCCGAACTGATCCGTGATCGTCACCGCCACGTTGGTCGTGGTGCCGAGGGCTGCCAGGATCGAGTCGTCGGGCGACGTCGTGATCTGTGCCGCCGGCGCTGTCTGCGTGACCGTAATCTTGGCGCCCGGGCTGACGGCCGCGTTTGCGACGTTGACCTGGGAGACCACGAGATTCGAATTAGCGATGAGCCCTGCACCACCGATGGTGTAGGTCAAGGTCGCCTTCTTGGAGGCATCCGTCGTCACTGTCGTGTAGATGGTGTCGTCCGCCGAGCCACCGTTGAGGGTTCCCGCGGACAGCTTCGCGGCGAAACGGAGCTGATTTCCAGCCGCAGCCGTCGTGGTGTCATCGATTGTGACGGTGACCGTCGTAGTGCCCTCAGGCACGATCGCTGTCGCGGCGCTCGGCTGCGTGCCGCCGTTCACGGCGTTCGACGGAGTAGTGGCCGTCAACTTCGACACGGCGTTCGTCGAGATGGTGCCGCTCTTCGTCACCGTTGCCGTTGTTGCAACAACTCCGGTCGAGGGCAGGGTGCCCTGCGGGGTTGCCGTCACAGTCGTCGTGCCGGCCGCATTGCCCGTCGTGTTGAGCGCGATGGCGTGCGTGCCGTCGGCGAGGTCGCTCGCCGTGACCGTTGTCGGGCTCACCGTGTCGTCCGAGTTGTCGGACATCGCCACGGTGTCAACAGACGTCGGCTGAGTGGTGTTGCCAGACGCGTCCTTCAGCGTGAGCGTGAGAGCGCCCGCCTGGCCGATGAGAACAGTCTGGGTAGCCGGCGTGAGCGTGATGCTCGTGGGTGCGCCTGCCGTCGCAAATGAGAACGACACCGTGTCGGTGCCGTTGTAGATGCGGCCCGTGTAGGTGCCGGCCACGTCGACGTTGAAGTCGATTGAACTGTCGTCGCTGGTGGCGACGGCGATGGAGCCCGTCTGGGCCAAGGTAGCGGTGTCGTCGCCTGCATCGAAAATCGCGGCGGCCGACGGCGCGGTCAGAAGCTGGAGGGTGCCGGTGGCGAGGCTGCTCGTGCCGGACCAGGACATCCCAGCTGCAGGAATGCTGAGAGTTCCGCCCGTGGAGCGAACGGGGGCGACCGTCGCCGTTGCAGTGGCCTTGGGCTTGATGCTCGGGGCAGCGCTGGCCGACGTCGTGCCAGCGATGGAGAGCACACCCAGGGCCAAGGCACCCGCAGCTACGCCAGCAAGCATTGACTTGCTGGAACGCATTGCGTTAGACAATGCCTTTCCTTTCGTTAACGCGTGCCCGTTGTTTGGTCCGCCCGGGGCCGAAGGATCCATTTCGGTGGTCCCCGGCCGGAACGAACGCCAAGCACGCTGATCCGGATCGGAACGGCCGTAGGGAGACCGCTCCACGCGGTATCTAAGCAGGTCGGGAGGCGCGCGCCACGCATTGGAGCGTGTCTCTCAGGCATTTCCCAACATGGGGAAGTGCCTCATGAAGTTAGTTGTCCGGCTCACCACCGGGCGTCGGGGGATCGGGGGATCCATGATGGTGAGTTATCCACAGGCACGTCGAGCACACGGCCATAGGGCGGAGTCACGCCCATCACACCCCGCACGCCACACCCGCGGCGCGCGCGATTTTGTCCGATATGAGTGTTTTGATATATTTCGTCGGGTTCGGGGGGACGGGGGCGCCATTGGGATGACCCCCCCCCGGCGGGGGTAGGGGCGGGGTCCTGAGTCGAGGCCACGACACATGACCGCTGCACCGCACCACGACATCGCGCCGTACGCCGACCCGCCGATCAGGCCAGACATCGCGGCGTACGACGACTCCCTCCCCACGGGCCGCACCACCCTGGGCGACTACCTCCGCGGCTTCTGGCTGCCCCGACGCCTGCCCGGCTGGGCCGAGGGCACCCAGCGCTACCGCACCTGGACCGTGACGACCCTGCTCGCCTCTCCCCTGGCCCTGCGCCCGATCGAGGACCTGGGCGTGCTGGAGATCGAGCGCTACTTCGCCCAGCGCGCCATCACGCCGTGGGAGTCCACGGGCGAGCTGCCCAAGGCCGGCTCCCTCAAGGGCCTGCTCGACACCATGCGGGCCTCCCTCAATGACGCCAAGCGCTACGGCTTCATCCGCGACAACCCCTGCACCGGCGTGGAGCTGCCGCGCGCGGAGTCGACCCAGGCCCAGATCTGGACCCCCGAGCAGGTGCAGGCCTTCCTCGCCTCCACCCGGCGCTCCCGCTACGTCACCCTGTGGCGGCTGCTCTTCGCCACCGGCCTGCGCCGCGGCGAGGCCCTGGGCCTGCAGTGGGCCGACATCGACCTGGCCTCACGCCGGATCGCCGTGCGCCGCAACCTCCAGGCCGACTCCCGCGAGGGCAATGTCCGCTACGGCCCGACCAAGTCGCGCCGCTCCACCCGCACGATCACCATCGACACGGGTACGGCGGAGGCGCTGGAGCGCTGGCGTCGCATGCGCCAGACCGAGCACGCCGCCTGGCTGGCCGACCTGGAGAAGCGCCTGGCGGGCTATCGCACCCCCGGGGCCCGCCTGCCCGAGCTGCCGCAGGCGCTGCCCGAGGACTCCCCGGTCTTCGCCAATGCCGACGGCACCCCGATGCTGCCCTCGACGGTGTCGGACACCTTCCGCCGGCAGGTCGCCAAGTCGGGCCTGCCGCAGATGCGCCTGCACGACGCCCGGCATACCCACATCACGCACCTGCTGCGCTCGGGGGAGCCGATCCAGAACGTCTCGGCGCGCGCTGGCCACGGGTCGTCGTTCACGACGCTGACGACCTACGCCCACGTGATCGCCGGGGATGACGAGCGCACGGCCGCCAGGGCGGCGGGCCTCTTCGGGGATTGAGGGCCTACTACCTCCGTCCAGGATCGAGGAGTCCCTGGGGAGCTGTCAGGCATCGCCGCTACGTTCGCTGCATGGAGCCGATCTCGCTGACGCCCGTGCACCCTTCGCCCCCGGATGTGATCCCCGCCAAGTCGCCGGGTGGGTCGGATCTGAGTCGGCGGCCGCGCCGCAAGACCTACGAAGAGGCCGAGGTGACCTTGGCCGATGTGCGGGCCGACCCGCTGCAATGACCCCTTAGGCGGAGGTCAGGGGCGCGTCGTACTGGGCGATTGCGGCGTCGCGCGTGGCGATGACGAGTCGGCACTATGAACCGCGGACGCATGGGGAGCATTGCCGCCGCACTCCTGGCACGGCATCACGCGAGCACATGGCCCGAGCCCGGGACGAGCGACTGGCTCTAGGAGCCGGCGCCCACAGGCGATGATCCGCGGCGCCATCCACAGCCCACTGCTACGGCGTACGCATCCCGCTCGTCGCACCTAGCGTCCGGCGCATGTCCGTCGAACCCCTCCCGCTGCCCACCGCCGACACGACGCTCGCCGACTACCTGCGCCTGGAGTGGCTGCCGCGCCATGAGCCGACGTGGGCCAGCGGGAGCAGGCGCCATCGCCGCTGGGCTGTCGGCATCCTCTGCGATTCCTCGCTCGCCGATCGCCCCATCGGCCAGCTCGGCGTGCTCGAGATCGAGCGCTACTTCGCTGAGCGGGCCGGGCAGCCCTTCCCGCAGAAGGGGCAGCTGCCCGCGCGCGGCAGCCTCAAGGCGATCTTCGCGACGCTGAAGTCCTGCCTCAGCGACGCCGTGAGATACGGACTCATCCCTGACAACCCGTGCACGCGCGTGCGGCTGCCGCTGGAGCCAAGCGAGGAAATCGGCATCTGGTCGGCCGACGAGGTGCGCCGCTTCCTCTCCGCCACGGCCGACTCCCGCTACGCCACCCTGTGGCGGCTCCTGCTCGCGACGGGGATGCGCCGCGGCGAGGCGCTCGGTCTGCAGTGGGCCGACATCGACCTCGATGCCGGCAGGCTGCGCATCGTGCGCGCGATGCTCTCCGACTCAAGGCGCGACAACGTGATCTATGGCGCGCCCAAGAATCGCAAGTCGCGCCGCACGATCTCGCTCGATGCCGGCACAGTCGAGGCCCTGCGTCAGTGGCGTGCGCGGAGGCTGGTGGAGTCGGGATCACTCGCGCCCACCGATCCGGTCTTCACGCTGGCCGACGGCGCACCGATGCTGCCCGCGGGAGTGTCGGACACCTGGCGGCGCGCGGTGCGGCAGGCGGGCCTGCGGCCGCTCCCCCTGCACGGCACCCGGCATACCCACATCTCCCACCTGCTCTCGGCGGGGGAGCCGCTCGCGCACGTGTCGGCGCGGGTGGGCCATGCGACGTCAGCGATGACGCTGCGGACATACGCCCACGTCATCGCCGGGGATGACGCACGAACTGCGGAGCGAGCGGGCGAGCTCTTTGAGGATTGACGACGAGCGCTATGCGAGAGTCGCGGCTATCGCCCAGAGGGAGCGCCGATCCGTGGCCTCAGTGATCCTGGACGCCATCGACGCCCATACGTCGAGCGCGCCAGATCGGCGCGCCTGGGGGTGGGCCCGCATCTGCGCCGCGGCGTCGAAGCCCTTGCGCGCACAGTCGGCGATGCGTGCCTGCATCACCGGAGCAAGCAGAGCGATGCGGCGCGTGTCGAGCCAACGCTCGTTGGGCCATCCATCAAGGGGCTTCCCGATCAGGCTCGCGGGAATACGAGCGATGTCGCCCCGATAGGCCTCGGCCGTGCCAGCCGAGACGTAGCAGGCCACGCGCAGGCCGCGCCCATGGAGATCGGAGACTGTGTCAGCCGTGGATTCGGCGCCGTCGATCTCCACAACGGTCGCCCACGCGGGCACCTGCAACTTGCCCGACAGCTGGATGTGCAGGCGATCGGACGTGGCCGGCTGCCAGCGCTCGACCGCCATAGCGTTGACCGGAATGGCCAGCAGCATGGCGACAATTCCCGCGGCGACCGTGCGGAGCAGCCTCATCCCATGGTCTCAGATCGCACCACTAGAGGGCGGTCAGCGGCAGCTCCGCCTTGAACGTGCGGCCATCGGTGTTCTTCACGTAGATGATCAACCTGGGGCTCGCGTTGGAGAAGTCCGTCGCGAACGTCATCTGCCCCTCGCCGAAGCGAGCATCCGCGAGTGCATCCGACCCGTACTCGGGCGCACCGAGGAAGGCAGGGCCCGTGCTCGCGATCGCACCGTCAGCGAAGACGCCGTAGGAGCTGACGTTCCATGCAAGATCAGGGTCGTAGCCAGGCGACTTGCCGTAGACGCCCGCACCCGTGGTGGACGCCGTCTGCCCGTAGACGCCGTGGCTCGCGGTGCCGTCCGCCTGGGTGGCAAGACCGAAGACACCCTTGCCGCCTACCTTGCGCGACTCGCCGTAGACGCCGTTGGCCTGGCCGAGACCCGTCACTCCCGTGCCGAGGGGGCTCGCGGTGCCATCACCGCGCACGCCCTGGGTCACGCCTGCCGCGTGCGAGGCGACCCCCATGACCCCGACGCCGATCGATGCGGCCGACG
>VGBQ01000146.1 GCA_016870425.1 Actinomycetota bacterium
CGAGTACAGCGAGGACCACCGCAACACTGCCGATCATGCGGGCGCGTGACCGGCGTCGTTCCTCAGTGCGTCACGCATGGCCGCGACGGGTGCGTCCCGTCCCGTCATGAGATGCACCTGGTCGGCGGCCTGCCACAGGAGCAGGTCAAGCCCGTCCGCCACAGTGCCGCCGGCACGGGACCACGTCGTCAGCAGCGCCGTCGGGCCCGCGCCGTAGGCGACATCGAGCAGCACGCCCGGTCGCTCGGGCACGCGGACCACGAGGGGGTCAGCGGCGCGTGGTGGGACGGTCGCGATGACCACGTCCGCATCGATCGGATCTGTCGAGCCCCATGACTCCAGGCTCACCCTCATCTGGAGTCCGTCGCCGAGGGCGGTCACCTGCCGGGCGCTCTCGGGACTCCGCGCGATCACCACCGCCTCGCGAACTCCGAGCCGCGCTAATGCCACCAGGGCACTGCGGGCGGTCGCTCCCGAGCCGATGACGGCCCCCCGCTGCGGTGCCAACCCGGGGCCGTGTGCTTCCTGCAGGGCCTGCACCATGCCCCCGACATCCGTGTTGTGCCCCGAGCGTCCCTGCTCCGTGACGACGACAGTGTTGGCGGCGCGCACGAGGGATGCGGTGTCACTGACGTGGTCGAGGAAGGGGAGAACATCTGTCTTGAGCGGCATCGTGAGTGACAGGCCCGCCCACTCGGGCCATGCGCACGCGTCGATGAAGGAAGGGAGCTGCGCTGACGTGACTTCGATGGCGTCGTAGGTCCAGTCGAGGCCGAGCGCTGTGTACGCCGCGCGATGCAACGCCGGCGAGCGGCTGTGCGCGATGGGTGAGCCCAGGACGGCAGCGCGGCGCGTGACCATGGGATCAGGGTGCCTGCGGGGCTGCGGTGGCGGCGTACCCCTCGCGGAACTTCTGCTTCCAGACGAGGAACTGCTCGTAGTCCGCGGTGAAGCGCGTGGTGAGCGTCTCCGGATCGACGGTGACGAAGTAGAGCCAGTCCCCCTTCGCCGGGTTCAGGGCTGCCTCGATCGCCTCCTGGCCCGGTGAATTGATCGGACCCGGCGGCAGGCCGTCGATGACGAAGGTGTTGTACGGCGAGTCGGTGGTCAGCATGTCTTCCGTGAGGAAGAACGTGTCCTGCTTGAGGGCGTAGTTGACCGTCGAGTCGAATTGCAGCTTCATGCCCTGGTCAAGGCGGTTGTAGACCACCCGCGCCACCTTGCGGAAGTCCTTCGGTGCCGCTTCGGCCTGGACGAGGCTCGCGACGATGAGCACGTCGTAGGCAGACATGCCCATCCGCTTGGCGCGCTTCTCCAGGCTCACCTCGTCGGAGGCGATATCGAAGCGGCGCACCATGGCGCCCAGAACCTGCGCCGGTGTGCGGCCGGGGATCACCTCGTACGACGCGGGGAAGAGGAATCCGTCGGCGCGGCCTCGGGACCACTCGGGCAGTCCGAGGTCCTCGGAGTCCACCGTCGCTGCCGCGAGGTCCGCTTGCGGGAGCCCGGTGCGTTCGGCGGTGATGCGCAGCGTCTCATCCAGACGCAGGCCCTCCGGCAGGACGAGGGGGGCCGCCCGACTGGCCGGGTCGAGCATCGCCTCGATCACCTGTGCGGGGTCCATGCCCGTCTGCAGGGAGTAGACGCCGGGTCCGATGCGCGTCGCCCGTTCATCGAGCTCGGCAGTCGCCAGGAAGCTGGTCGCCGACGTGACAACACCCGCCTCGGCAAGTCTCCCTGCCAGGGTGCTCAGCGAGTCACCACTGTTGACGACCAAGTCCACCGGCTGACCCGGTGCCACCATTGCCTGCTCCGCCGGTGCCAGGCCGCGGACTGTCGAGACGGCCCACACGCCCGCGACGATCAGGGCGATAACCCCGAGTGCCGTCACGGTCCAGCGCACTGGGCTGCGGCGGTTGCGCGACGGCGGCAGGGGATCCTCGGTGAGGAAGGGCACGAGCTGACTCACAGGCTCACCACCTCCCCATCCGCTCCGGTGCGACCCTCAGAAGGTAACCCCTCGACCCGCACGAGTCCCGTCGGCGCGCTCGCGCGCAAGAGCACCCTCGAGGATGACGACCGCTGCCGCTTGGTCCACGTAGCCCCGTGACTCGCGCGTGCTCCGACCGGCCTCGCGCAGTGACCGCTGGGCCGTGACCGTCGACAGTCGCTCATCGACGAGGCGCACGGGCACGTCGAGGGCTCGAGCCAGGTCGGCTCCGAACGCCTCGGCGGCGGCACCGGCGGCGCCGACCTGCCCGTCCAGGCCCAACGGCAGCCCGACGTAGACGATGACGGCGCCGTGTTCGGCCACGAGGTCCCCGATGCGCTCGATCGTGCGCCCGTCGCGCGTCAGCGTCGCCTCCGGGACAGCCAGGATGCCGTCAGGGTCGCTTCGTGCAACCCCGACGCGGACCGAGCCGACGTCGATGGCCAGGCGCGTGCCGCGCTCCAGCTCAGGACTCCCCCGCCATGGCCGCGACCGCGGCCTGCACCGCGGCAAAGGCGTCATCCAGGCCCTCGGCGCGCGTGCCGCCACCCTGCGCGATGTCGTCCTTGCCACCGCCTCGTCCATCGACGGCGGGCAGAGCCGCGTCGAGCAATGCCGTGGCGGTCAGTCCCAGTTCCCGAGCACGATCATTGACCACGCTCACGAGCGCGACGCGACCGTCGTCGATCGATGCCCCGACCATGCCCACGCCCATATCCGGCCGAGCCGTCGCACGTCCACGCAGGGCGATCTCGCGCAGGTCACCGGCCGACGTGCCGTCGGGCGCGCGGTAGGTCCAGATGCGGAAGGGGCCGAGGTCGCGACCCTCACCGATCACTCCCTCGACGTTGCTGGTCAGCTGCGCGCTCTTGTAGCGCTGCAGTTCGCGTTCAGCCTCCTTGAGACGCGCAATGAGGGACTCAATACGATCCGGCAGCTCCTCAGGGCGCGCCTTGACCATCTCCGTGAGTTGGTCCACCAGCACGTGCTCGCGCGCGAGGTGGCGGTAGGCATCGACGCCGACCAGCGCCTCGACGCGCCGCACTCCCGCGCCGATCGACCCCTCCGAGAGGAAGGTCACCACGCCGAGTTGGCCCGACCGCTGCGCGTGGGTGCCGCCGCAGAGCTCGTGCGCCCAGTCGCCCACCGAGATCACGCGCACCTCACTGCCGTACTTCTCCCCGAAGAGTGCCATCGCGCCGAAATTGCGGGCCTCGTCCAGCGTCATCACCTGGGCCATGACCTCCAGGTCGGCGGCGAGGACGTCGTTGACACGCGCCTCCACATCGCGCAGCATCACGTCGCCGACGGGTCCGGTGCTCGGGAAGTCGAAGCGCAGGCGACCCGGAGCATTCTCCGAGCCCATCTGGGTCGCGGTGTCGCCGAGGAACTCACGGAAGGCACGGTGCACGAGGTGCGTCGCCGTGTGCGCACGGGAGATCGCGCGGCGCCGCTCGATGTCGACGTGGCCCACGACCTCGTCCCCGGACACCACCTGGCCGGACGCGACGGTGCCGCGATGGATGAAGAGCCCGGGCACCGGCGTCTGCACGTCGTAGATCTCGACGACCGCTCCACTCGAGGTCGTGATCCGCCCGTGGTCGCCGAGCTGTCCCCCGGCCTCGGCGTAGAAGGGTGTGCGGTTGAGCACGATCTCGACGTGCTCGCCCTCGCCGGCGACGGGGACCACCGCGCCATCGCGCAGGATGCCGGTGATGACACCCTCCGTCGCCGTCTCGACGTAGCCGGTGAATCCGGTCGTGCCGCCCGTCTCCAGGATCTCGCGGTACGCCGTCACGGAGGCCACGCCCGCCTTGCGGGATCGCGCATCTGCCTTGGCGCGCTCGCGCTGCTCGGACATGAGCCGGCGGAAGCCCGCCTCATCGACGTCGAGCCCCTGCTCGCGGGCCATCTCCAGCGTGAGGTCGAAGGGGAAGCCATACGTGTCGTGGAGGGCAAAGGCCTGGTCGCCGGGCAGGACGCCCGCACCGTTGCTACGCACCTCGGCGGCAGCCATGTCGAAGATCTGCGTGCCCGTCCTGAGCGTCTGGAGGAAGGCCGCCTCCTCCTGCACGGAGATGCTGCCGATGCGGCTCGCCTCGTCATTGAGCTCGGGGTACTGCGGCGCCATCGTCACGATCGTGGTGTCCATCAGCTCGCCGATCGAGGGCTCCTCGCAGCCCAGGATGCGCATGTTGCGGATGACCCGGCGCATGAGACGGCGCAGGACGTATCCGCGACCCTCGTTGCCAGGGATGACGCCGTCGCCGATGAGGAAGGCGCACGTGCGCGAGTGGTCGGCGATGACACGCAGCGCGACGTCGGACTTCTCCCCCGCGCCGTAGGCAACCCCGGTGAGCTCGCTGGCTCGATCGAGGATCCGCTTCGTCGTATCGATCTCGTAGATGTTCTCGACGCCCTGCAGCAGGGCGGCCATGCGCTCCAGCCCCATGCCGGTGTCGATGTTCTTGGCCGGCAGCGGCTTGAGGACATCGAAGTCCTCCTTGGAGCGCACCGCGGAGAGCTCCTCCTGCATGAAGACGAGGTTCCACACCTCGAGGTAGCGATCCTCGTCGACGATCGGGCCGCCTTCGAGTCCGTACGCCGCTCCGCGGTCGTAGTAGATCTCCGAGCACGGCCCACCCGGGCCCGGGACGCCCATGGACCAGTAGTTGTCCTTGGGCCCGCGGCGCTGGATGCGCTCGCGCGGCACTCCGACCTGGCGGTGCCAGATCTCCGCCGCCTCGTCGTCGTCGTCGTAGACGGTGACCCACAGCCTGTCCTCGGCGAAGCCGAAGCCCCCGTCCTGCACGCTCCCCGTGAGCAGGTCCCACGCGAAGGGAATCGCGCCCTCCTTGAAGTAGTCACCGAAGGAGAAGTTGCCCGCCATCTGGAAGAAGGACGCGTGGCGCGTGGTCTTCCCGACCTCTTCGATGTCCAGGGTGCGCACGCACTTCTGCACGCTCGTGGCCCGCGGGTAGGGCGGAGGGGCTTCGCCGAGGAAGTACGGCTTGAAGGGCACCATGCCCGCATTGACGAAGAGCAGCGTCGGGTCGTCGAGAAGCAGCGACGCAGACGGGATCACCTGGTGCCCGCGTTCGGCAAAGAACTTCAAGAAGCGCGTGCGGATTTCGGCGGAGTCCATCAGCCGCCCGTCCGCGACTCAGCGAGCACGCGGGCCGCGGCGGCTCCGGTGACGGGTGCGGAGCGGACAGCGGGCGCCTGCGCGGTGCCACTGCCCGAGACCGACTCCAGGAGGGAGCGCGCCGATGCGGCGACTGACGTGGCCGAGAAGGTCGCCGCCTGGACGCTGCCGACGACCCCGCGGGCCTTGGCCTCCTCGAGCAGCTTCTGGCCGCGCCGATAGGCGATGACCCCCGCGGTCGCACCCAGGGCGATCCACACAGTCCTGCGCATGCCCGGAGCCTAACGCTCACCCTCGCGCAGGCGTTCCACGCGCTCGGCGATATCGGCCCAGGCCGCCTCGGCCCCATGCCGGGTCGGCTCGTAGTAGCGCGAATCGACGAGCGGGTCAGGCAGGTACTGCTGGGCGGAGACGCCCGTGGGCTCGTCATGCGGGTAGCGGTAGCCCACTCCGTGGCCGAGTGGCCTCGCGCCGGGGTAGTGCGCGGCATCGACGAGCGGGTCAGGCAGGTACTGCTGGGCGGAGACGCCCGTGGGCTCGTCATGCGGGTAGCGGTAGCCCACTCCGTGGCCGAGTGGCCTCGCGCCGGGGTAGTGCGCGTCGCGCAGATGGGCGGGCACGGTGCCGATGCGTCCGGCGCGCACGTCTGCCTGGGCCGCATCGATCGCCTTGATGACGGCATTGGACTTCGGGCTGAGCGACAGGTGGATGGTGGCGTGGGCGAGGGTGAGACGCCCCTCCGGCATGCCGATCATGGCGACGGCCTCAGCGGCCGCTACCGCCGTCTGCAGGGCTGAGGGATCGGCCATCCCGATGTCTTCGCTGGCCAGGATGATCAGCCGGCGCGCAATGAAGCGCGGGTCCTCCCCCGCCTCGATCATGCGCGCGAGGTAGTGCAGCGCCGCGTCTACGTCGCTGCCGCGCACGCTCTTGATGAACGCGCTGATCACGTCGTAGTGCTGGTCACCGTCGCGGTCGTATCTCACTGCAGCGGTAAGCACCGCCGCCTCGACATCCTCGAGCGCCACGGACGCACCCGGACCGCGCGTCGACCTGACGAGGCCCGCGACGGCATCGAGGGCCGTGAGCAGCCGGCGAGCATCTCCTCCGGCAATACGCAGCAGATGGTCGCGCGCCTCCGGCGACACTCCGATCGATCCCCCGAGTCCGCGAGGGTCGGCGATCGCGCGGTCGAGCAGGACGCCGAGGTCGTCGTCGGTGAGCGGCTGCAGCGTGAGCACGACGCTGCGCGAGAGCAGTGGTGACACGACCGAGAAGCTGGGGTTCTCCGTGGTGGCGGCAATGAGGGTCACCCAGCCGTTCTCCACGGCGGGGAGGAGCGCGTCCTGCTGGGTCTTGCTGAAGCGATGCACCTCGTCGACGAAGAGCACGGTGCCCCGGCCCTGCATGCCAAGAGCGCCCTTGGCCTGCTCGATGACCTCACGCACGTCCTTAACGCCT
>VGBQ01000147.1 GCA_016870425.1 Actinomycetota bacterium
GGGAGGGGCGGCGGCACGCGCGCGATCAGCGCCCATGCGCACGAGTCGGCTGAGTTCGGCAGGATCGGCCATGAGCTCATCCACCCGGCCCCGAAATCCCGAGCAGAAGTCGACGACCACTTCGGCGACATCCTTCTTGAGGTCTCCGTAGCCCCGTCCTTCATACGACGAGACGACCTCGTCGATCGGGCGGCCGTCGAAGGCAGACAGGAGGGTGAGCAGATTGGAGACGCCGGGCTTGTCCTCTGGATCGAACCAGATCTCCCGACCGGAGTCGGTCACCGCCGACATGATCTTCTTGCGCGTCACCCCGGGATCGTCCAGGAGGAAGACGCAACCTGCGGGCGCGGACTTGCTCATCTTGGCCGTCGGATCGGTCAGATCGAGCACCTTCGCCGTGTCCTTGACGATGAGTGGCTCCGGGACCACCAGGGTTGGGCCATACGTCGAGTTGAAGCGCTGCGCCAGGTCGCGGGTGAGTTCGAGATGCTGACGCTGGTCCTCGCCCACGGGCACTCCAGCGGCCTGGTAGATGAGGATGTCCGCGGCCTGCAGGACGGGATAGGTGAAGAGGCCAACGGTCGCGCGCTCAGCGCCCTCACGTTGGGACTTGTCCTTGAACTGCGTCATGCGAGATGCCTCGCCGAACCCTGTGAGGCACTCCAGGATCCATGCCAGCTGCGCATGCTCGGGCACGTGGCTCTGGATGAAGATGGTCGATCGGGTCGGGTCAAGGCCGACCGCGAGCAACTGGGCGAAGGACAGCAGAGTGCGGTGGCGCAGGAGAGGCGGATCGTGCTCGACAGTGATGGCGTGCTGGTCGACGACGCAGTAGAAGGCGTCGTGCGTCTCCTGCAGGCTCACCCATCGACGCAGGGCGCCCAGGTAGTTGCCGATCTGGAAAGAGTCCGCTGTCGGCTGGATGCCGGAGAGCACGCGGGGCGGTGTGTGGACGGGGGCCTCCGACATGGCGTCATTCTGGCAGCGCGGCGTCCTCGCCCGGGTGGCCGGGTCCATCGAGGACGGGGGCGACGGCGATGCGTGCCACGCGCCTGCCGTCGAGTTCGGTGACCGTGAGCAGGTGTCCGCCGACCTCGACCGTGGCGCCGACGGTCGGAAGCTCGCCGAGCTGGGAGACGACGAAGCCGGCGACGGTCTCGTAGGGCCCGTCAGGCAGTTCGACACCCGTCTCGTCGGCGAAGTCCTCCAGGTTGAGTAGGCCGTCGACGTCGGCACGCGGACCACTCGACTCTGTGTCGTATTCGTCGCGGATGTCCCCGACGAGCTCCTCGACTAGATCCTCAAGCGTCACGATCCCCGCGGTGCCGCCGTACTCATCGACCACGATGGCCAGGTGCTGTCGCAGGCGGCGCATCTCCGTCAGCGCTGGGATGACGTGCTTGGTGCCGGGGAAGAATGTCGTCTCCCGGGCGAGGTCGCCGACTCGGCGCGTCGAACGATCAGCGTCGGGGGTGAGGAGGTCGCGAATATGCACCACGCCCACGACGTCGTCGGCAGAGCCACGGATGACGGGGTAGCGCGAGTGGGGAGCATCCGAAACCTCGACGATCGCCTCGTGCACGGGGGCGGAGGCGTCGAGGAAGGCCACCTCGGTGCGAGGCAGCATCACCTCGCGGAGTTCGCGGTCGCCCGCATCGAAGACATCGTCGATCAGTGCTCGCTCCTCAGCGGTGAGCTCCTCGGTCGCCGCCACGATGTCACGCAACTCCTCACCCGTGATCTGCTCCTTGCCTGAGTGCGGATTGCCGCCGAGCAGACGCACCAGGGCATTCGTGGAGACCGAGAGCAGCCAGATGAAGGGGCGTGTGATTCGGGCGAGCAACTCCACCGGCCCGGCGAGGATGAGTGCGGTCGATTCCGCACGCTGGAGTGCGATGCGCTTGGGCACGAGCTCGCCGATCACCAGGGAGATGTAGGCGATCACGATCGTCACGCCGATGAAGGAAATCGCGGAGGCCCAGCCGGTGGACAGCCCCCACGACTCCAGCACGGGTGCGATCGCCGGTGCGATCTGTGCCGCACCGAAGCCCGCCGAGATGAACCCCGCCAGCGTCACGCCCACCTGCACGGCGGCGAGGAACCGATTGGGGTCGCTCACGAGCGTGGCCAGCGTGCGCCCTCGGCGACCGCGCTGCGAGAGACGCTCCACCTGGCTCTCGCGCAAGGACACGAGGGCGATCTCAGCAGCGGCGAAGAAACTGCCCAGCAGGATGAAAAAGAGGACCAACGCGATATTGACCCACAAGTCGCCCACCCAGCAAGGATAGGGGTTGGTCAGGCGAAGGCCACGGTGAGCGGAGCGTGGTCGCTCCAACGCTCCGCATAGGCGCTCGCCTTGCCCACAACCGCCTCACGTGCGCGCGCTGCCAGCGCGGGCGTCGCGATCTGGTAGTCGATGCGCCACCCGCCGTCGGTGTCGAAGCCGCGACCGCGCCAGGACCACCAGGTGTAGGGCCCGGGCCCGAGGCCGCCAAGAGCCCGGCCGAGATCGTGCCATGGGCCCGGCTTGCCCCCGGGAACGCCGAACCACCGGTCGAGATAGGCCCGCTCCTCAGGCAGGAAGCCGGCCTTGTCGCGGTTGCCCTTCCAGTTCTTGATGTCGACCTCGGCGTGCGCGACATTGAAGTCCCCCGTGACGAGCACATGACCCTTGAGTCGCGACGCACGGCGACGCAGGGCGGTCAGCCGGCGATCCATCGCGTCGAGGAAGCGGAACTTCTCGTCCTGTTTGGGGGTCTGTGCCTCGCCCGTATGCACGTACGCCGACACGATGGTGAGCGGCCCCAGCGCCGTCTCGAGGTCCACCTCGATCCAGCGTCCCTGCCGGGCGAATTCCGACGCTCCCACGCCCTCGCGCACTGCGACGGGCTGCTGCCTGCTCAGGACAGCGACACCATTGCGTCCCAGGCTCTCCGCCGCACTGTGGGACACATGCATGCCGGAGAGCCCACTCTCGGCCAGCTGCTCATGCACCTGCTCGTGGGTGGCGCGCACTTCCTGAAGACAGATGACGTCTGCCTGGGCTTGTGCCAGCCACTCGAGGCCGCCGCGTCGGGCAGCAGCCCGGATGCCATTGACATTGGCCGTGATCGCGACGAGAGCAACCCCCTTGGCGCGGACCAAGCCTCAGGCCATCGCCTTCTGGAGGTTGGCGTCGATCGCGCCGAGGAAATCCTGGGTGGTCAGCCACGGCTGATCGGGCCCGACCAGCAGAGCGAGGTCCTTAGTCATCTGGCCACCCTCGACCGTCTCGATGCACACGCGCTCCAGGGTCCGTGCGAAGCCGGAGACGTCGGGCGTGCCGTCAAGCTTGCCGCGGTGCTCGAGGCCCTGGGTCCACGCGAAGATCGAGGCGACCGGATTGGTGGAGGTGGCCTCGCCGCGCTGGTGCTGGCGGTAGTGCCGGGTCACGGTGCCGTGGGCCGCCTCGGCCTCGACCGTGCGGCCGTCCGGTGTCATGAGCACGCTCGTCATGAGCCCAAGCGAGCCGAAGCCCTGGGCCACGGTGTCCGATTGCACGTCACCGTCGTAGTTCTTGCACGCCCAGACGTAGCCGCCCTCCCACTTGAGGGCACTGGCGACCATGTCGTCGATGAGTCGATGCTCGTAGGTCAGGCCGGCTGCCTCGAACTCCGCTTTGAACTCCGCGTCGAAGACCTCGGCGAAGATGTCCTTGAACCTGCCGTCGTAGGCCTTGAGGATCGTGTTCTTGGTCGACATGTAGACGGGGTACTGGCGGGCAAGCCCGTAGCGGAAGGACGCGCGCGCGAAGTCGCGAATCGAGTCATCGAGGTTGTACATCCCCATGGCAACGCCGGACTCGGGGAAGTCGAAGACCTGGAATTCCATGGGCTCCGAGCCATCGGCCGGCGTGAAGGTCATCGTGAGCGTGCCCGGACCCGGCACCTTGAAGTCGGTGGCGCGGTACTGGTCGCCGAAGGCGTGTCGACCCACGATGATCGGCTTGGTCCACGTGGGCACCAGGCGCGGGATATTGGACATGATGATCGGCTCGCGGAAGATCACGCCGCCGAGGATGTTGCGGATGGTCCCGTTGGGCGACTTCCACATCTTCTTGAGGCCGAACTCCTCGACACGTGCCTCGTCGGGCGTGATGGTCGCGCACTTGACACCCACGCCGTACTCGAGGATCGCGTGCGCCGCATCGATGGTCACCTGGTCATCGGTCGCGTCGCGGTGCTCGATGCCCAGGTCGTAGTACCTCAGGTCAACATCGAGGTAGGGAAGGATCAACTGGTCCTTGATGAACTCCCAGATGATGCGGGTCATCTCGTCGCCATCGAGTTCGACGACCGGGTTGACCACCTTGATCTTCGCCACGTTGACGCTCTTTCCTCGAAGTGATGTGCTGTGCGGAAGCTGTGGAGTGTTGGCCTAGAGCAGGCCGAGGGCGGCGACGGCGTCGCGCTCCTCCTGGAGCTCGGCGATGGAGGCATCAATGCGCACCCGCGAGAAGTCGTCGATCTCCAAGCCCTGGACGATCTCCCAGGTGCCGTTGCGCGAGACGCACGGGAAGCCGGAGATGATCCCCTCGGGGATGCCGTAGGACCCGTCGGACGACACGCCGGCTGACACCCAATCCCCCTCGGGTGTGCCGATGACCCAGTCGCGCACGTGATCGATCGCAGCGTTGGCCGCGGAGGCCGCGGACGACGCGCCACGTGCGTCGATGATCGCCGCGCCGCGCTTGGCCACGGTCGGGATGAACACGTCGGCTACCCAGGCCTGATCGTCCACGACCGCGGTCGCCGATTGGCCCTTGACCGTGGCGTGCGTGATGTCGGGGTACTGGGATGCCGAGTGGTTGCCCCACACGGTGACCTTGCGGACGTCCTCGACGGTCGTGCCGGTCTTCTGAGCCAGCTGTGTGAGCGCGCGGTTGTGGTCCAGGCGCATCATGGCGGTGAATCGCTCGCCGGGGATATCGGGTGCATGGGATCGGGCGATGAGCGCATTGGTGTTGGCGGGATTGCCGACCACGAGAATGCGGACGTCATCGGCAGCGCCGGCGTTGAGCGCCTCTCCCTGGGGCTTGAAGATCCCCCCATTGGCCTCGAGGAGGTCGCGACGCTCCATGCCAGGGCCTCGGGGGCGCGCACCCACGAGGAGGGCGACGTTGACGCCGTCGAAGGCCGCCCGCGGGTCGTCCGTGATGTCGATGCCGGCCAGCAAGGGGAAGGCACAGTCATCCAACTCCATCGCTGTGCCCTCGGCTGCCTTGAGCGCGGGAGTGATCTCCAGCATGCGCAATCGCACGGGCACATCGGGACCCAGGAGCTGTCCGGAGGCGATCCGGAATAGGAGGGCGTAACCGATCTGGCCAGCGGCCCCGGTGACAGCGACGGTGACGGGGGTGCGAGACACGTGCATCTCCTCATTCACTTGCGAGGACTGATTCGTTGACGAGGCCCACGCTAGTCCCCGCCCCCTCCCCGCCTACGCAGGGGGAGGCACCCACAGGGCGAAGACGACGAGGGCCGCGGCCAGCACACCCAGCACGACCAGGTCGACCGGCTTGGACCGCACCGCCAGCATGCCAGCGCGCTTCGTCGTGAGGATCGCGCGAAGCAGGAATGCCAGCACCAGGCTCGCGGCGAGCATGAGGGACCCGACCCGGAATCGGTCCAGGGCCACGACGGCCAGGGACGCCAGAACCCCTAGGAGGACGATCGCGATGGGCCACTGCGCCCACCACCGGCGTCGGCGAGGATGCAGTCGACGCACCTCTGCCATGCCGCTCACGCGTGCAGCCTACGACCGCTCGGCAGCCTCGACGACGTTGGCGAGCAGCATGGCGCGGGTCATGGGTCCGGTGCCCCCGGGCATGGGGGCAATCCACCCGGCCACGTCGGCGCATGCGGGGTCGATATCTCCCACGAGCCCGGCGTCGGTGCGCGTGATTCCGACGTCCACGAGCGCTGCTCCCGGCTTGACGATGTCGGGAGTGATGACCCCCGGCACGCCTGCAGCTGCGACGACGATGTCGGCCTGAGCCACGTGCATGGCCATGTCCTTCGTGCCGGTGTGGCACAGCGTCACGGTCGCGTTCTCCTGGCGCCGGGTGAGGAGGAGTCCCAGCGGACGTCCGACGGTGATGCCACGACCGACGATGCACACCTCCGCGCCTGCGATCGGTACGTCGTACGCGCGAAGGAGCTCGACGATGCCGCGCGGCGTGCACGGCAGCGGAGCTTCGATGCCGAGCACAAGACGGCCGAGGTTCATCGGATGCAGGCCATCCGCGTCCTTGGCGGGATCCATGATCTCGAGCACGCGATTGCTGTCGAGGCCCTTCGGCAGCGGCAGTTGGACGATGTAGCCCGTCACCGCGGGATCGTCATTGAGCCGGCGCACCTGCTCCTCGACCTCCGCCTGCGTGGCCGACGCGGGCATGTCCACCCGGATGGAGGCGATGCCGACTTCTGCGCAGTCCTTGTGCTTGCCGCCGACATAGGCGTGACTACCTGGATCGTCGCCGACCAGCACCGTCGCCAGCCCCGGGGTGATACCGCGTTCGCGCAGCACT
>VGBQ01000148.1 GCA_016870425.1 Actinomycetota bacterium
ATTAGGCGGCGGATCATTTGCGCGATATCCCCGGACCCCATCGACCCCGTCAGCTGCCTGCGCGGTGACCATCAGCCCGCCGGGAATCAGCAGGACAGCCAGGCTCACGATCGCGGCAGCCAGCGACTTCATGGCACCATGCTGAGCGTCGTCGATTGACCTGTCAAGGCACGATGATGCGCCTTGAGCGTCACCGCTCTCGGAGGTCCGAAGCGGCCGAAGTAGGACGAATGTTCGAGCAGAATGGTCACCGGAATGGTCCCCACTCCACCTTCGATGACAGTCGAGGCCGGCTCCTCGAGGTGAGAAGCCGGCCTGTGACGTGTGATGACATTTGTCGGGCTGACAGGATTTGAACCTGCGACCCCTTGACCCCCAGTCAAGTGCGCTACCAAGCTGCGCTACAGCCCGCCGCCCCGCAGTCCCAGGATCGCTGGCTTACGGGAACCGCGAAAGCCTATCCGAGCGGGCAATGCTCCCCTCCGCCGGGCGCCTCCCTCCACGAGACGTCATTGAGTGGCGGCTAGTGGGCGCGACACGCCGGCGCGGGACCGCACGAGGCGCCACTCAACGAACTAGCGGCGGCGCTTCTCGCGGATGCGGAGATTGATGCGGATCGGCGTACCCACGAAACCGAACTCCTCACGGAGCCGGCGCTCGATGAATCGGCGATAACCGGCCTCGAGGAATCCCGTGGTGAAGAGCACGAAGGTCGGCGGACGCGTGCCGCCCTGGGTGCCGAAGAGGATGCGCGGCTGCTTGCCACCACGCAGCGGATGCGGGTGCGCGGCGACGAGCTCGGAGAGGAAGGCATTGAGCCGGGAGGTCGACACGCGGGTCTCCCACCCCGCGAGCGCCTCTTCCAGAGCCGGGACGAGCTTCTGCACGTGACGCCCGGTGAGGGCGGAGACATTGACCCGGGGCGCCCAGCGGACCTGCACGAGCTCGCGATCGATCTCGCGCTCGAGGTAGCGCTGGCGATCCTCGTCCATGAGGTCCCACTTGTTGTAGGCGATGACGAGCGCACGACCGGTCTCGACGACGAGCGAGAAGAGACGCAGGTCCTGCTCGGCCAGAGGCTCGGACGCGTCGACCAGGACGAGGGCGACCTCGGACTTCTCCAGGGCAGCGCGTGTGCGCAGGCTGGCGTAGTACTCGTGCCCACTCGCCTCTCGGACACGGCGCCGGATGCCGGCGGTGTCGACGAACCACCACTCCTGGCCTCCGAGCACGATGAGCTCGTCCACCGGATCGACCGTGGTCCCCGCGACGGAGTCGACCACCACGCGCGACTCGCCTGCGAGTTTGTTGAGCAGAGAGGACTTGCCGACATTGGGCTTGCCGAGCAGCGCCACGCGCCGAGGCCCGCCGCCGCGGACACGACCCTGGCCCTCTTCCGGGAGGAGGGCCACGACCTCATCGAGGAGGTCCCCACTCCCCCTGCCGTGCAGGGCCGACACGGCGTGCGGCTCGCCCAGGCCGAGTGACCACAGGGAGGCGGCGTCGGACTCGGTGCGCGCATCGTCGACCTTGTTGGCCACCAGGAGCACGGGTACGCCGGCCTTGCGGAGCACGCGCACCACTGACTCGTCGGCGTCGAGGGGACCGACGGTGGCATCGACGACGAGCAGGACCACGTCGGCGTCGTTCATGGCGCGCTCTGCCTGGGCTGCGATCTGCGCGGACATGCCCCGGGCATCGCGCTGCCAGCCCCCGGTGTCCATGAGCAGGAAGCGGCGGCCATTCCACTCCGCCTCGTAACTCACTCGATCGCGGGTCACGCCCGGCACGTCCTCGACCACGGCCTCACGGCGACCGAGGATGCGATTGACAAGTGTCGACTTGCCGACGTTGGGTCGGCCGACGACCGCTACGACCGGGAGGAGGTCTTCGTCACCATCGAGCGCGCCGTCGAGCTCGTCGAGCTCGCCGAACTCCGCGATGGCCGCCGCCCGGGCAGCAGCGACAAGGGCCGCTGCTGCGTCATCCACGTCGTCATCGGCGACCCAGGAGCCGTCCTCACCTGCGACATCGAGGTCGGGGGCATCGGCTTCGTCATCGCGGGTCACGACCGACCATTGTCCGGTGCGGGCTCACCCGGCCCGAGGGCGACCCCATCGGTGCGACCAGCGCGCACCATGGCGGCCGCGACATGGTCCGCGACTCGCTGACGAATGGCCTCGGCCAGACCCCGCACGGTGGCGCGCGAGACGGGGTCACCCCGGGGCGGAATCTCGAGGGGCGCCCCGATGACCACCTCGATGCGCGAGCGCAGGGGCGGCGGATCCGTCGCGTGCCGGCCGCCACCGCCGAACACCGCGACCGGGAGGATCGGCGCAGGGACCCGCGATGCCAGGTAGGCGGCCGCGGTCTCGCGCCCGCTCCCCGACCACGCACCGATGGCGCCGCCCGCGGCCAGGCGGTCCACGGCGGTGCGCAGGCCGCGGCCCGGATCCTCGGGCGCGATGACGATGCGACCGGGGATGCGGCCCGTGATGCCCGCCAGGGCACCCGGGTCGACCAGCACATCCACGGGCCGAGGGAGTGCGCTGGCGATGAGGGCCGCATCGAGGAAGCCCTCGTGCTGCGCGACGACCACGAGGGCCCCGCGACGCGGACACTGGTGCGCACCACTGACGCGCACGCGGTAGCCCCACCGGAGCACGGGCGACACGAGATTGCGCGCCGTGGCGCTCGCGCTCATCCGCGGTCCCGGTGCAGAGCGTCGATTACCGCGTCGATCACCTCGTCGAGGGTCAGGTGCGTGCCGTCTATCGCGATCGCATCGGATGCCTGCTGGAGAGGTGACACCGCTCGCGTCGAGTCCAGGGCATCCCTCGCCTGGAGATTGGCCTGTGCGGCGGTGATACTGCCCGTGCCCGACCGCTCGGAGTCCTCGCTCGCGCGCCGCTGGGCCCGCGCATCGGCGTCCGCCGTGAGATAGATCTTCAGGTCTGCCCGCGGCAGCACGACAGTGCCGATATCGCGCCCCTCCATGACGACTCCCCTGCCAGCGGCACCGGCGTCATCGACCATCGCACGCTGGCTGGCGACCAGGCGCGCACGCACCTCGGGCACGGCGGCCACGCGGCTCACGGCATCAGCGACCTCTGCGGCCCTGATGTCCGCGGATACGTCGTCGCCGTCGACGCTCACGCCGGGGGCGATCGGATCCACGCGCAGCTCGATGACCGGCTCGTGACACCGTGCCGCCACCGCTCGGGGATCGTCGATATCGACACCGTGGGCCAGCATCCACCAGGTCATGGCGCGGTACATCGCCCCCGTGTCGACGTAGCTCAGGCCCAGCCGCTCAGCGACCCCGCGCGACGTGCTCGACTTGCCCGAGCCCGAGGGCCCGTCGATGGCGATGATGGGTCGCGGCACGGCACAACCCTAGGCGCGCACGTCGAAGCCGAGTGCTCGCAGCCCCTCGACGAGCCGGGTCGTCGCCTCGGGTCGCACGGAGAGTTCCACCAGTCCCGACGGCTTGCCGAGGACGTGGTCGATGCGCACATCCTCGAGGTTGACCTCCAAGCCACCCGCGGCGACGAAGAGCCGGGCGAGCTCCCCGGGCTCATCCTTGATGATCACGGGCACGAGGTCATACGCCGTCGCCGTCGCCCCATGCTTGCCGGGGATGCGGCGTTGCCCCTGGACTCCTCGCGCGAGGGCATCCCCGAGATCCTCGCGTTGACGCAGTCGAGTGATCGCCCCCTCGAGGTCGCGCGCAAAGGCTTCGAGCACGTCGGCCACCGAGTCGGCGTTGGAGTTGAGAATCGACTGCCAGAGGCGGGGGTCGGAGCCGGCGATGCGCGTCATGTCGCGCAGCCCCTGCCCCGACACGGCGACGGCGTCCGGGTCCGCGTCCAGCAGACGGGCCGCGAGCAGCGAGGACAGTAGTTGCGGGGCATGCGAGGTGAGTGCCACAGCGCGGTCGTGGTCCTCCGGAGCCATCATCACGGGCACCGCACCGCACGTGACCACCAGATCGCGCACGTCTTCGACACGTTGAGGGTCGCTCTCCGCCAGGGGCGAGATGACCCACACACGATCATCGAAGAGGTCGTGGCGTGCCGCCGCAGCTCCCGATGTCTCGCGGCCTGCCATGGGATGGCCGCCGACCAGTCGCCTCGGGTCCGCTCCCGCCGCCCGAGCCTCGGCGAGGGGCTCAGCCTTCACCGAGGTCACGTCCGTGACCGTCGCATCGGGGAAGTCCCCGGCCCGCGCCATGGCCGGACCCGCCACGTCGGGTGGCACCGCCACGACCACGAGACGGGGTTGCCCCGCGTCCGGCCGCCACGGCTCCCCGGCGCCCCTGTCCACGGCCTCAGCGACCGCGACGGCGTCCACGTCGTCAAGCCACACCTGCACGCCGGCCCGCCGCAGGGCTAGGCCGACCGATGCGCCGATGAGCCCGCTGCCGATGACCAGGACAGGCCCGCTGACGGGCGCAGTCATGGTGCGAGATCCTGGCGGAGGGCCTCGGCTCCGCGCAGGTAGACGTGCTGCACCTCGGAGCGCGGTAGGTCGCACTCGGCATGCGCGAGCACCCGCACCACGCGAGGCAGGGCACCGTGCACGTCAAGCTCCTGTGCGCAGATGAGGGGGACGTCGGACAGACCAAGTGAGCGTGCCGCAGCCGCCGGGAAGGCGCACTGCAAGTCCGGGGTGGCCGTGAAGAGGATGCTGATGAGGGCATCGGTGGTCAGGGAATTGCGCGCGAGCATCGCCGTGACGAGCTCGGTGACAGCCTCGGTCATCTCCTGAGCGTCGTCATCCTGGAGCACCGTGGCTCCCCGGATTCCCCTCATCGGCATGGGGTCACCCTAGTGTTTACAAGCCCGCGGCGGTGTAGAGGCTGTGAAGCTCCGGCCCGGCCACGACTCGGGTGCGCCCGGGGCGCAACTGCCCCAGTCGGATCGGCCCCACCTGCGTGCGCACGAGCTCCTCGACCGGATGTCCCACCGCGTCGAGAAGCCGGCGGACGATGTGGTTGCGCCCCTCGTGCAGCGTCACCTCAACCAGGGCCTTGTTGGGCGTGGCCTCCACGATGGCGAAGGAGTCGACCTTCGCTGGGCCGTCGTCGAGCTCGATTCCGGCACGCAATTGTCGCCCCACATCACGGGGAATCGGACCGGGGACCAGCGCGACGTAGGTCTTCGCGACGCCGTGGGAGGGGTGGGCAAGGTGCTGTGCGAGTACGCCGTCATTGGTCAGTAGCAGTAGGCCCTCGGTGTCGGAGTCGAGCCGACCCACGTGGAAGAGTCGCTCGGTCCGCTCGGTGACGTAGTCCCCGACGCATGGGCGGCCGAGATCGTCGGACATCGCCGTGACAACGCCGCGTGGCTTGTTCAGAGCGAGGACGACCGTGTCGGGGGCCGTGGGCACGCGCTCGCCATCCACGCGCACGACCGCTCGGCGCGGATCCACGCGCAGTCCCTGCTCGCGCACGATCCGGCCGTCGACCTCGACTCGGCCCTGGGCAATCAGGTCCTCACAGGCACGCCGACTGCCGATCCCCGCGGCAGCGAGGACCTTCTGGAGGCGCACGCCCTCGTCGGCCACTAGTCGCCCGCGGCCACGGCGTCGATGACCGCCTCGAGCTCAGCGAGGTCGGGGAGATGCTCCGCGAGGTCGGGTAGGTCGTCGAGGGATGCGATGCCCATGCGCTCGAGGAAGTACGGCGTCGTACGGAAGAGGATCGCCTGACTCGAGGGATCGGTGCCCGCCTCCTCGATGAGTCCCCGCGACTGGAGAGTGCGCAGCACCCCATCGACATTGACACCGCGGACGGCGCTGATCCTGGCGCGCGACACGGGCTGGCGATAGGCAATCACGGCAAGGGTCTCCAGTGCCGCCTGAGTCAGTCGCGCCTGCTGGCCGTCGATGACCCAGCGTTCGACCATCCCCGAGCACGACTCGCTGGTGTAGAAGCGCCAACCTCCCGCGACCTCGCGCAAGGCGAATCCGCGCTCCTGGGAGAGATACTCCTCTGCTAGCTCATTCAGTCGGGCGGCGACGACCTCGACGGGGTGACGCGTGGCCTCGGCGAGCTCCACGGTGGACTGGGGTTCCACCGCGACGATGAGCAGGGCCTCGAGAGCTGCGCCCAGCGACGGTGCAGGCAGTTCGTCGCCGGGCTCCTCGGCGGCAACCTCGGTCATGTGTCAATCCCTTCCGCCTCGTCGTCAGCCTCGTCAGCCTCATCGGACCTGTCGCCCTTGACGGCAGCCTCATCGTCGTGGTCGTCGTACT
>VGBQ01000149.1 GCA_016870425.1 Actinomycetota bacterium
GCACCTCATGCGCACCGGAGCGGCAGGTGTGCTCGTCGGTTTCGGGGGCGGGGCGGCCCACACGACTTCCGACGTCCTCGGCATCCGCGTGCCCATGGCCAGTGCGATCGCCGATGTGGCGGCTGCGCGACGCGACTACCTCGACGAGTCGGGGGGCCGCTACGTCCATGTCATCGCCGATGGCTCGGTGGGTTCCTCGGGAGCCCTCGTGAAGGCCATCGCCTGTGGAGCCGACGCGGCCATGGTCGGCTCACTCCTGGCGCGGGCGAGCGACGCACCGGGGGCGGGCCTGCACTGGGGTGCGGAGGCGTGGCATGCGCGCCTCCCGCGGGGTGAGTGCAAGGAGTTGGGCGTTGTCGGCACCTTCGAGCAGATCCTGCGCGGCCCGTCGACCCACGCGGACGGGTCAGCCAACATCGTTGGCGCCCTGCGCAAAGCCATGGCGACGACGGGCTACAGTGACCTGAAGGAGTTCCAGCGCATAGAGGTCATCCTTGACCCGCTGTGACCGCGCGTCCCATCTGCCGAGTGTGCAGTAGCGTGCAGGAATTCGCCCTCGGACGTGCACGCAACTGCACAGTCGCCGAGAATCCTTGCGACGGGGGAGGATAATGGTGCCGTGACCGACGCGGATGATCGTCTCTCTCCGGCGTCGCGCACTAGGTCCGTTGCATTCGTGCGCGGGCATACGATGGACGTGGCGATCATCGGCGGCGGGGTCGTGGGCTCTGGCGCCGCTCTTGACGCCGCCGCACGCGGCCTGACGGTTGCCCTCGTGGAGCAGCGAGACCTCGCGGCCGGCACCTCCTCGCGTTCGTCGCGCCTGGCGCACGGTGGGCTGCGCTACCTGGAGCAACGCGAGTTCGGCCTCGTCCACGAGGCCCTGACCGAGCGGGGGCTCCTCCTCGATCGGCTCGCCCCCCACCTGGTGCGGCCGATCCCGTTCCTCTTCCCGGTCGGCCGGAAGTGGGAGCGTCCCTACGTCGCATCGGGGGTGCGGCTCTACGACGCGCTCAGTCGTATCGGCAGCTACGGCGGCACCATGCCGCGACCCAAGAGCCTCAACGTCGACGAGGCCAAGGAGTTGGCACCGGATCTCGACGCTGGGGAGATGGCGGGTGCGGTGAGATTCCACGACGCCCAGATCGACGACGCGCGCCACACCGTCGCTGTCGCGCGAACCGCCGCTGCCTACGGCGCGCACATTCTCACCCGCACGCGTGTGGATGGGTTGCTGCGCGAGGACGATCGGGTGACGGGGCTGCTTGTCACCGACGAGATGACCGGGGAGCGCTACGAGATTCGCTCCCATGTCGTGATTGCGGCCGCGGGAGTGTGGACCGATGACATCCTCCGCATGGTCGACGCCCAGGCGCCCGAGCGCGTGCAGCAGAGCAAGGGGGTCCACCTGGTCGTGCGCGGAGATGCAATCCGCTCGACGACGGCGATCATCGCCCGCACCCCCGCGAGCGTGCTCTTCCTCCTGCCCTGGGGCGGCGACTGGATCGTGGGCACGACCGACACTGAGCGTGACGCGGCCGAGAGCCTCGCGGACCCGGAGGCCACGGAGCAGGAGATCGATTACCTTCTCGGACAGGCCAATCGCTGGCTCGCGCGGCCACTGCGCCGGGAGGACGTCATCGCGACGTACGCTGGCTACCGGCCACTCGTGGCGGAGGATTCCACGGAGTCCACAACGCAGGTATCCCGCGAGCACGTGGTCTTCCACCCCGCACCCGGACTCGTGGCGATCGCCGGAGGCAAGTACACGACGTACCGCGTGATGGCTGCGGACGCGGTCGACGCGGCCGTGGCAGACCTGGATGCGGAGGACATCCCTGCATCCTCGACCGCGGAGATCCCCCTCGTGGGCGCGATCGGCTTCGCTGAATTGTGGGCTGATCGAGCAGCCCTGGCGGAGCGCTCGGACCTGCCCATCGACGCAGTCGAGCGACTGCTGCGCCGACACGGATCGCGCGTCAGTGAGGTCTTCGATGCCATCGCCGCGCAGCCGGACCTCCGCAAGCCGCTACCCCCCGCCGGTCGCCATGTGGCAGCCGAGGCCGTCGTGGCCGTGACCCACCAGGGTGCCCTGGACCTCGAGGACGTCCTTGTCCGCCGGCTGCGCCTCACCGCCGAGTCCCCGGACGCCGGCCGGGAGGCGGCCTCGGCGGTTGCCCCCCTCATTGCCCCCTACCTCGGCTGGGATGCGGACCGCATCGCCGAGGAGATCTCGGCGTACGCCGACCGGCACCCCCTCGCCCGCGCGTAGTCTGGCCGCATGGCCATCATCTCGGCGCCACCCGCGTCCGCCTCTCTCATCTCCCGCCTCGCCGTGGCGCCCGACGCCGACACCCGCGAGGTGCACGCCCCCTTCACTGGCGAGTTGCTCTATCGGCTGCCGCTGGCCACGGAGTACGACGTCGCCAGTGCTGCGGCGCGTGCACGCTCAGTGCAGCGCGAGTGGGCGGAGCGCCCCGTGCGCGATCGCGTGCGCATCATGCGCAAGTTCCACGATCTGGTCATCGCCAAGCGCGACGAGGCACTCGACCTGCTGCAGTGGGAGGTCGGCAAGGCCCGGGCGGATGCACTTGAGGAGGTCCTCGACGTCGCCGTCGTGACGCAGTACTACACGCGCACCGCATCCAAGCTGCTGCGTCCACGTCGGGTGCGCGGGGCACTGCCGGTGCTTGTCGGCGTGGAGGAGCTCCGCAAGCCGGTCGGGCTCGTGGGCATCATCGCCCCCTGGAACTACCCACTCACCCTGGCCGCGAGCGACGCGGTGCCGGCGTTGCTGGCCGGCAATGGCGTCCTGCTCAAACCCGATCCCCAGACGACCCTGGTGGCGGCGTGGGTGCTCGAGCAGTTCCTGCGCGCAGGGCTGCCCGACGGACTCATGGCGATCATCCCGGGGGAGGGCCCGGTCGCCGGACCGCTCGTCATCGACGCGGTCGATCATGTGATGTTCACGGGCTCGACCGCCACGGGTCGGGTCGTGGCCGAGCGGTGCGCGAAGCGCCTCGTCGAGTGCACGCTGGAGCTCGGCGGCAAGAACGCCATGATCGTGCGCTCCGACGTCGACCCGGCCAAGGCTGCGGAGACGGCTGTGCGCGCGTGCTTCGCCAACGCCGGCCAGCTCTGCATTTCGATGGAGCGCATCTACGTCAACGTCGACGTCTACGACGAGTTCCTCGCCCACTTCATCCCGCGCGTGCTGTCGATGCGCATTGCGTCCGGCCCCGGCTGGGAGGGCGACATCGGCTGCCTGGTGTCACCCGCGCACCTCGATCGAGTGACGGCCCACGTCGACGAGGCTGTGGCCCTGGGCGCCACCGTGCTCGCCGGTGGTCGGGCGCGCCCGGACATCGGGCCGCTGGCGTTCGAGCCGACGGTGCTCGCCGACGTCACGGAGTCGATGACGCTGTGCCGCGAGGAGACCTTCGGCCCCGTCGCCGCTGTCTATCCCGTGCACGACGACGAGGAGGCGGTGCGTCGGGCCAATGACACGACGTACGGGCTCAACGCCTCGATCCTCACCCGCGACCTGCGCGCCGGCAAGCGCCTGGCCCGGCGGCTGCGCACCGGCTCGGTCAATGTCAACGAGGGGTACGCCGCATCCTGGGGTTCGACGGCCGCCGCGATGGGAGGCGTCGGCGACTCGGGTCTGGGGCACCGGCACGGCGAGGGTGGCCTACTCAACTACACCGAGCCCCAGGCGATCGCCACGCAGCGACTTCTCGGCTTCGGCCCCCAGCTCGGCCTCGACGCGCAACGATGGGGCCAGTTCTTGGCTACGGCGGTGGGCACGATGGGGCGCCTGCGGCTCTAGCATCCTGTGAGGCACGGCTCGGCACGGATCTGATCTCGACCCGGAAAGGGAGGCGCACATGGCTGGCTTCGACTACGACGTCCTCGTCGTCGGCTCGGGCTTCGGCGGCTCCGTCGCCGCGTTCCGGCTGTCGGAGAAGGGCTACCGCGTCGGGGTGCTCGAGGCCGGCCGCCGCTTCACCGATGCCGACTTCCCCAAGACCTCGTGGCGCCTGCGCCGCTTCCTGTGGGCCCCGGCCCTGGGCTGCACAGGCATCCAGCGCATCCACGTCCTGAAGGACGTTGTCGTCCTCGCGGGGGCGGGTGTCGGCGGCGGTTCCCTCGTCTACGCCAACACGCTCTACGTCCCGCCGAAGCGGTTCTTCGAGGACCGGCAGTGGGCGCACATCACCGACTGGGCCGCCGAGCTGGCGCCCTACTACGACCAGGCCTCGCGCATGCTCGGCGTCGTCACCAATCCCACGATGACGCCGAGCGATGTCGTCATGAAAGCGGTCGCGGATGAGATGGGCGTCGGCCACACATTCCAGATGACGCCGGTCGGCGTCTACTTCGGTGACGGCCCGGGTGTCGTGAAGCCCGACCCCTTCTTCGGTGGGGTCGGGCCCGAGCGCACCGGCTGCACGGAGTGCGGCGAGTGCATGACCGGGTGCCGTCACAATGCCAAGAACACCCTGCCCAAGAACTACCTCGGGCTGGCCGAGGCAGCGGGTGCCGTCGTGCATCCGATGACGACCGTGACGTCGATTGAGCCCCGCACCGGTGGTGGCTACACCATCACGACCAAGCGCACCGGCAGCCTGTCGCGCCGCACCCGCACCTTCACCGCCGAGCAGGTCGTGATGGCGGCGGGCACCTACAACACCCAGAAGCTCCTGCACCGCATGAAGGACGAGGGCAAGCTGCCCCGGCTCTCGCGCATGCTCGGGCGCCTGTCGCGAACCAACTCCGAGTCGATTCTGGGTGCCGTAGCGAGGTCCCCGAAGGCCGACTACACGCGCGGCGTCGCGATCACGTCGAGCTTTTTCCCCGACGACGTCGGCACTCACGTCGAGCCGTGCCGCTACGGCAAGGGCTCCAACTCCATGGGCCTGCTCCAGTCCGTCATCACGGTGCCGCGACCGGGCGAGCCCCGCTGGCGCACGTGGACCAAGGAGATCTGGCGCCAGCGCGCCAACGCCGCCTATCTCGTCAACGTGCGCAAGTGGAGCGAGCGCGCGGTGATCTCGCTCGTCATGCAGCCCGTCGACAACTCCCTCACTCTCACCGGCAAGCGCGGGCGACTCGGCTGGCGCCTGGCGACCAACAAGGACGAGTCCAATCCCGCCCCGTCGTACATCCCCATCTCCGACGAGGTGGTGCACCGCATCGCCGACCAGATCGATGGCGTGGCGGGCTCCAATGCCTTCGACAACTTCGATGCGGTGATGACCGCGCACTTCGTCGGTGGCTGCGTGATCGGAGCCGACGAGGAGACGGGCGTCGTGGATGCCTACCACCGGGCCTTCGGACATCCCGGACTGCACATCGTCGACGGGTCCGCGATCACGGCGAACCTCGGCGTCAACCCCTCGCTCACCATCACGGCGCAGGCCGAGCGCGCCATGGCGATGTGGCCCAACAAGGGCGAGGAGGACGTGCGCCCGGAGCTCGGCAACGCCTACGTCGCCGTCGAGGCCGTGGCACCCAAGAATCCCTTCGTGCCCGAGCACGCGCCGGGTGCCCTGCGGCTGCCGATCGTCGAGGTCCGCTAGCTCTTGAATCAGCCTTCGTCGGGGATCACGGTCCTCGACCAGTTGAAGGGCTCGCCCCGCTTCGCCCTCTTCATGCTCCTGATGGTGCCGGCGGCAGGGACCATCGGCGCCAAGGAGGCCGCCCGACTCGACTACGTTACAGATGCTTTCGGCAGCGCACTGGGTATCGGATCGGTGGGCGCCGTGATCGCCGTCGGCACCGCGATCGCGGGGTCGGTCGCCGGGCCCCTGTGCGATCGCATCAACCCCCGCGGAGTCCTGCTGCTCTCCTTCGCCATGATCGCTGCCAGCAACCTGGTGACGGTGGCGCTGCTCATCCAGGGTGCCCTGGCGACCGGCCTGATCGAGGTGCTGGCCTTCTGGTACGGACTTGCCTTCGGCATCGGCGTGCCCGCGCTGCTGAAGCTCCAGGCCGCGTTGGTGCCGCTGGATGCCCGTGGCTCGGCCGAGATCATCAACATCCTGCGCCTGAGCGTGGGCGGCATCATCGGGGTCTTCCTCGCTCGGATCAGCCCGTCGCC
>VGBQ01000150.1 GCA_016870425.1 Actinomycetota bacterium
TCCGCTACCCGTTGCCGCCCTGTGGGGAGTGGGGGAGCGCACCGAGGAGCGGCTCGTCTCCCTCGGCCTGCGGACCGTGGGCGACATCGCGCACACCCCGGTCGACACCCTGACGCGGGCCCTGGGCCAGGCATCAGGCCAGCGCCTGCACGATCTCGCGTGGGGACGTGATGACCGCGACGTCGTGCCCGACGCGGCAGAGAAGAGCATCGGCAACGAGGAAACCTTCGCTCGCGACGTCGACGATCCTGAGGTCATCGCGCGCGAGATCCTGCGCCTGGCGCAGAAGGTCGCCGCACGCGCCCGATGCCACGGCATCCGCGGCCGCACAGTCGTCCTCAAGGTGCGCTTCGCCGACTTCACCACCATCACCCGGTCGCGCACGCTCGATGCCCCGACCGACGTGGGCCAGGTCATCTACGACACCGCGAGCGATCTCTACGCCGCCCTGCGCCTACAGCGTGCGCGGATCCGACTCGTCGGCGTGCGACTGGAGGGCCTGGTCGATCTCGAGGGGAGCGCCGAGCAGTTGCTCTTCGACGACGGGCTCAGCGCCTCTCCGATCGACCGCCGGGCCGCCGAAGTGGCCGCCGATCGCCTCCGGGAGCGCTTCGGCCACGACGTCGTCCGACCCGCCCGCCTCTGGGTCGAGGACGACCCGGACTGACCGGGCCACGAGGGGCCGCCCCTGGGTCCCGGCGACACCCCATCGAGGGCCACGCCGGGCAAATGACCCCGCCGGGTTTCCAGATGGGCCCGACATGCCTATCCTGTGAGGGAGCCCACGAGGGGAGGTCCGCAGTGCCGCTGTCCGAGCACGAGCAACGTCTGCTGGAGCAGATGGAGCGCGCCCTCTATGCGGAGGACCCGAAGTTCGCCACCTCCCTGCGCAGTGGCGCGGGCGCCAAGGCGAGCCGTGGACGCGCCGCCTTCGGCGTGCTGGTCCTGCTCGCAGGAGTCACCCTCCTCATGCTCGGCGCGATCCTGCCCCTCATCGCTCTCGGGGTCGCGGGCTTCATCGTCATGATCGTCGGGGCGACCCTGGCCTACCTCGGACTGCGCGGCCGTCCCGCCGCGCCCGCTGCCGAGGGCGACAGCGCTCCCGAGGCAGCACCGAGCACGAGCACGGGTACGCCGCGTCGCGCGCCGAAGCAGTCATCGGGATTCATGGATCGCCTCGAGGACCGGTGGCGCAAGCGACGCGACGACGGCCCGCAGTAGCCCCTGCCGGCATCCAGCAGCGGCCCCTCCTTCACCTGACCAGCTAGACCCCCGCCGTGGGTCGTGCACCCTCCAGCGAACTCTCGCTCAGGCCCCCACCCCAGAGCGAGGCCGGCGCGAGGCGGGCACGCACCCGACGCGAGCGCACTGCCGCGCGGTCAGCGGCACGGCGCAGGACCGCGAGGTCGGCCCGCAGCTCAGCCGGAGAGGGCGCGATGAATTCCATCGTCGGCGGTGCGTATCTCACCTGCTCGATCCACCACACGAGGCGACGCATGGCTGCGCGCTCGGACTCGCCCAGCGTCACCTGCCGGCCGAGGGAGTTGGCCGCCTCGCGCGGGGTCTGCGCGCGGGACCAGGCCCACCCGAAGTCGGTCACGCTGTCACCCAGATCACGCCACGTGGCCTCGATGCGCACCCGAGCATCCGTGCGCGACGTCCGGCGTCGGCGCCGCCACGCGACGATGATCATCGGCAGGGTGACGAGCACTGCCAGGCCCGCGAGCGCGGCGACGATGAGCAGGGTCGGGGGGCCACCGGGCCCCGCTCCGGCGACGGGAGCCGCGACATCGGGGGCCTGCGGCTGGGGGACCTCGTCGGGCACCGGGGCTTCCGGTGTGTCGCTGTCCACCCGATCGCGGGAGTAGTCCGGCTGCACGACTCCCGCCCCGATGCGCGGAGTCGGCTCGAACCACACCCACCCGATCCCGGCAAACCACAGCTCCGGCCACGCGTGGGCGTTGCGTGCCTGCACGACGTACTCGCCATCGTCGGTGAGACGACCGCCGGTGAACCCCACGACGACGCGCGAGGGGATGCCCACGGCGCGGGCCATCAGTGCCATCGTGCCGGCGAACTGCTGGCAGTAGCCGATGCGCTCCTCCAGGAAGGACTCCAGGGGATCCGCCCCCGGAGGAGTCACGACGTTGGTGCTGTAGGAGAAGCCGCCGTCATCGGTGAACCAGTCCACCAGCGCGCGGGCGCGGGCATAGGGAGTCTGCGCACCCGCCGTCACCTCATCGGCGAGGGTGGCCAGCGTCGGCGAGAGCGTGTCCGGCAGTTGGAGGTAGGGCAGCAGGCTGTCGGGTGCACGCTTGGTCGCCGCGCGCAACTCCGCTCGTGTCGGATCGATGTCGTACGCCGCGACGGCATAGGCCGCATCGCGACTGGAGACTCCAACGCCGCCGACGGTTCGTGCCTGGGGATCCCAGGTCCAGCGCTCGTCGAGTGCTTCGCCGGCGGGAGTGATGACCGAGCCGGCGTAGGGGACGGGCAATTGAGCGTTGTCCAGGTCGCTGATCCGCACATCCCAGGTGGACTCGCCGATGTCGGCGACTCCCGCGAGATCGGGCGGCCCGAGCGGCTCCGTGACCGGCACGCGAATGGGAGCCTCACTGGGGCGCCAGGTCACGCCATCGAAGGTGTCGAGGGCGACGAGCCGGAGGTAGCCCGGTGACGGCGCCGTCGTGCGGTAGCGCAGCACCTCGCGCTCGGGGTTGTCGACGAGATCACGCCGCAGCGAGGCGAAGGGATCGACGCTCACCGGGCCGTCGCCTCCGATCCCGGGGCGGTCGCCGGAGGGGCTCACCCACACGGGCTCGCTCAGTCCCGGGATCGCCGTCGGCAGCAGCAGTGCGACGACGACCGCGACCAGGCCGACCTGCAGGGCAGCGGCACCGGCGGAGGCACGCGGTCGCGGCATGCGGGGATGCGCGCGCGGCCCTGCCTGGGCGCCGGGCCGCCGCGTGAGCAGCGGCCCCCAGGCGCGCGCGTCGTCGCGTGCGTCGGCGGCGAGGAGGAGTAGCCACCCGATGACGGCCAGCGGCAGCAGCCACCACGGCACGCCACCGCGGACGACCGCGGCCGGGAGGGCGAAGACGAGGAGCAGCGGTATGCCGGCCAGCGCCGGCAGGCGCAGGGTGACCCCGATCGTGTCCACGGTGAGAGCGACCAAGCCGATGCCACCCACGGAGAGCAGGACGAGGGTCTCGGTCGTCGGCACCGGGGCGAGAGCGACCTCGGCCTCGGCGAGGCCGATGCGGGTGAGGTCCTGCAGCTCCGCCAGGGCGACCGGGCCGGGCAGGAAGCCCCAGGCTGCCGCGGGCTGGGCGAACATCACCGTCAGCAGGGTCAGGAGTGCGAGGAGCTGCAGGACGGGTTGCAGGGGAGCGGGCAGTGCCACCGCGCGCGATGCGGCACCCGCGACGGCCATGAGCACGATGGCCAGGGCGGTGGGCAGGATCCAGCGCCCGGAGTCGAAGAGCGGGACGACGCTCAGCGACGCGGTCATCGTGGCGATGGCGGCGGCGATGGTGGCCGCGGGCCTCATGCGGGCGATCATCAGCGCGCCCCCGTCATGATCGCGTCGTCCGTGGCGGCCTGCCAGGCCGACGCGATGCTCTCGGGGGAGGGTCCGATCGTGGCGGCGTGCCAGCCATGCGCGCGGGTGCGGGCCAGGGCCTCGCGCGCATCCAGCCCGGGAGCACCCCACGCCATCACATCGACGATGAAGGCCAGGCAGCGATGGTGCACGAGCGGCACGCGGCGCACGGCATCGCGCGTGCTCTGGATCACGAGCACGGACAGGTCCGACCCGGTGCGCAGCGCGGGGCCGTCGTCGCCGGCCACCGGCTGGACCATGGCCAGCGCATCGAGCACGCGGGCCTGTCCGGCGGCCCCCTCGGCCTGGGCCACCAGGCAACGTCCGTCGAGGGACTCCACGCGCACTGCCCATCCGCGAGACAGGAGATGGGCGTTGACGCTGGCCGCCATGCTCAGGGCGACCTCGAGCGGTGATCGCGGCCCACCGATGCCGTCATCGGCCAAGTCGATGGTGATCGTCGCGTGGCGCGTCCAGGGCTGCTCCTCGCGTCGCACGAGGAGTTCGTCACTGTGCGCCGACGCGCGCCAGTGGATGCGGCGGAGGTCATCGCCGGGCCGGTAGTCACGCGGGATGATGTCGTCGTCGCCGCCGGAGCTGAGGGCCGAAGAAGCGCGATCGCCGCGACCGCGCTGATCGGCGTCGACGGCCCCGTCGAGGGCGTAGACCCTCGGCACGACGAGGACACTCTGCGTCGAGCGGAACGCGCGGGTGAGTCGCACCAGGCCGAAGGGATCCACGGCGGTCACGGAGAGGGGCCCGACGTCGTAGCGGCCCCGCTGTGACGCCTCGAGGGGGAAGGTGGTCGAACGGGACCCGCCGCCCTCGACGTGCTCGAGCACCCGGTCGATCGACGGGCCCAGGTGCGGGTCCACCTGCTCGCGCAGCAGCAGGGTGGAGGTGCGACGACGCGCCAGATTGGTCACGGTGAGGGTGGCCTGCGCGGTGCTGCCGACCGGCACGTGCGTGGGGGTGACGCTGCGCTCGGCGCCCAGTCGGAAGTGGGTGCGCGAGGCGAGCCACACCGACACGAGAGGCAGGGCAAGCAGGAGTACGGCGATGCGCAGCACGTCGCGCTGGCCCGACAGGGCCGCCCCGCAGCCCAGGCCGAGCCCCACGGCGATGAGGGCCTTGCCCCGGAATGTCAGGGCGGCGAGGGCACGCCTCATGCGCTCGCGGGCAGGGGCACGCGGGCGACGAGCTCGGCGACGATGTCGGGTGCGGTCGTGCGCGACAGGTGCGCGTCCGTCGTCAGCACGAGACGGTGAGCCAGGACGGGCGAGGCCAGGCGCTGGACGTCGTCGGGCAGCACATGGCCCCGGCCCGCCAGGGCCGCGGAGGCACGTGCAGCGCGCAGCAGGTGGAGGGCAGCCCGCGGGGATGCCCCCAGGCGCACGAGGGGGTGCTGACGCGTGGCGGCGACCAGGTCGACGACGTAGGCGTCGATGGCCGGCGCGACGTAGACCTGCCGGACAGCATCGATCATCGCCCGCACTTCGGCGGCATCGGTCACGGCCGTGACGGATTCGAGTGGCTCGTCGGCGCTGTGCGCCTGGAGCATCGCGATCTCCGATGCGCGATCGGGATAGCCCATGTGTGCGCGCGCCATGAAGCGGTCGCGCTGCGCCTCCGGCAAGGGGTAGGTGCCTTCCATCTCGGCGGGGTTCTGCGTCGCGATGACCATGAACGGTCGGCCGAGGAGGTAGGTCGTGCCGTCAACGGTCACCTGTCCTTCCTCCATGCACTCCAGCAGCGCGGACTGCGTCTTGGGGGAGGCGCGGTTGATCTCATCACCGAGCACGATGTTGGCGAAGACGGCCCCGGGCTTGAACTCGAAGTCGCGGGTCTCACGGTTGAAGACACTCACGCCGACGACATCGCCCGGGAGCAGGTCGGGGGTGAATTGGATGCGGCGCACGGAGCAGCCCAGTGCGCGGGCGAGCGACTTGGCCAGCATCGTCTTGCCGACCCCGGGGACATCCTCGATGAGCAGATGGCCCCCGGCTAGGAGGACCGTCACGGCCAGTCGCACGGTCTCGGGCTTGCCCGCGATGACGGACTGGACGGCGGTGCCGACGCGCGCGGCGGCCTCGACGGAAGCGGTGGAGGCCTCGGAAGTCATGGTCGATTGTCACCCGGCACGCCCGCCGGGGCCACCCCGGAGGCCGACCCCGAGGCGGCAGGGGCCCCTCATGGCGGCCATGATGACCCCATGGGGACAGTGCATCCCGCCCAATTGGGGCGGTTCTTCGAAGATTACGCCGTCGGTGACACCTACCAGCATCCCTTCGGACGCACGATCTCCGAGGCGGACTCCACGTGGTTCACGCTTCTCACCTGCAACACCAACCAGAACCACTTCAACGCTCACCTCGCGCAGAGCAACCCCATCACACAGGGTCGCATCATCGTCA
>VGBQ01000151.1 GCA_016870425.1 Actinomycetota bacterium
GCGCGTAGCGCAGCAGGCGCGGATCCACCGGTCTCATGTCGTCATCCTGCCCGTCGTGTGGGTGCTGTGGTGATGGCGGTGTCGATAGGGCCGTGGAGACACAAAGCGGCGGGACGGCGCAGGTCCCCCCGGACGCGCCGTCCCGCCATTTGGCCCGACGATGGGCGCCCGAGAAGGCTCACCATCGGGTGTCTGGTGTCATCCCTGCGATGCTCCCGCGAATCGGTCGTCCGCGCGACCAGTTTGCGGCTCCGGCGGGATCATCGAGGTGCTGATCCGCTTGCGGAAGACCCAGTAGGTCCAGCCCTGGTAGATAAGCACGATGGGCGTCATGATGACCGCCACCCATGTCATCACCGTGAGCGTGTACTCCTGGGAGGACGCGTTGTAGACGGTGAGGTTGTACGCGGCGTCGATAGAGCTGACCATCACGTTGGGCCACAGGCCGACGAAGAGCGAGAAGACGGCCAGGGCAATCGTGAGCGACGTGAGGATGAAGGCCCAGCCATCGCGCCCGCGCCACGTCGCGGCGAGCGCGCCGAGGAAGGCCACCGCGGCGAGCAGCACCATCGGGAGCGTCACGACGACGCGACCGGAGTACAGCTGTGCCCACAGCAGGGCCACGACCGCGACCAGCGCGGCGACGACCCCGACCCGCAGGGCGGCCTTGCGAGCGGCCTCGCGCATCTCGCCCTTGGTCTTGAGTGCGAGGAAGATCGCGCCATGCGTCGTGAAGACCAGCAGGGTCATCACACCGAGGGTGAGTGAGAAGGGGTTGAGCAGGTCGAAGAACGTGCCTGTGTAGTTGAGGGAGTTGGCCTCGCCCGGGAGAGTGGTCTCGATCGGGGAGATCGGGGAGCCGCCGACGACATTGCCGAAGGCGACGCCGAAGAGCGTGGCCGGGATGACCGAGCCGACGAAGATCGCCGCATCCCAGCGCTTGCGCCACCTCGCGTCATCGCGCTTGCCGCGGTACTCGAAGGCGACGCCGCGCAGGATGAGCGCGAGGAGGATGAGGAAGAGCGCGAGGTAGTAGCCGCTGAACATCGTGGCGTACCAGAGCGGGAAGGCCGCGAAGGTCGCACCGCCGGCGACGAGCAGCCACACCTCATTGCCGTCCCAGACCGGCCCGATCGTGTTGATCATGACGCGGCGGCGCAACTCGTCCTTGCCCAGGAAGGGAAGGAGCACGCCCACGCCCTGGTCGAAGCCGTCGAGGATGAAGTAGCCCACCCACAGGATCGCGATAAGCCCGAACCAGATGAGTACGAGGGTGTCGATAGTCATGTCTGCATCCGTCCGGTCTAGTAGGCGAAGTAGAGCTCTTTGTCGGCGTCGGACTTCTCCGCGGCGACAGCATCGGCATAGGGGTCCGCGACGACGTCCTCAGGAGCGCCGCGTCGGATGTACACGAGGAGCAACTTGACCTCGATGATGGCGAGAATGAGGTAGACCAGCGTGAAGCCGAGCATGGTGATCCAGACCTCCGTGGCGCTCACCAGCGGTGAGACAGCATCGGCGGTCTGCTGCAGGCCGAAGACGATCCAGGGCTGGCGACCCATCTCGGTGAAGATCCAGCCGAAAGAATTGCCCAGTAGCGGGAAGAGCACGAGCACGGTGGCGAACGCCGTGTAGATCTTGGCCAGTCTCGTCCCTTCCTCAGGCTGCCTCTTGCGCCGGAAGACCCACAGGGACCACAGCGCGAAGACCGCCGCGATCATGCCCAGCCCGATCATGAGGCGGAAACTCCAGTAGGTGATCGGCACGTAGGGCACGTAGTTGCCCGGCCCGTACGTCGCGACGTACTCCTCCTGAAGGTTGTTGATGCCCTGTACCTCGGCGCCGAAGCTGCCGGTCGCCATCCAGGACAGCAGGCCGGGCACCTCAATGAGGTGCGTCGCTTCGCTGCCGGAGAGGTCGCCGACGCTGAGGATGGAGAAGGGTGCGTCAGATGAGGTCTCGTAGAGCGCTTCGGCGGCGGCCATCTTCATGGGCTGCTGCTGCACCATGATCTTGGCGTCCATATCACCCGTGATCGCGAGGCCGACGGCAGCGAGCAGGATCACCACGGAGCTCGCCTTGACCGCGGGCCGGAAGACCTCGGCCTGCTTGCCCTTCATGAGCTTGTATCCGCCGATCGCCGCCACGGCCGCGCCAGCGGTCATGAAGCAGGCGAAGATCGTGTGGAAGAAGGCAATGACCGCGGTGTTTTGGAAGAGCACCTCAGTGATGCTCGTCAGCACCGCGCGACCGGTCTCGGGGTCGATCACGTAGCCGACCGGATGCTGCATCCAGGCGTTAGCCGCGAGGATGAAGTACGCCGAGATGAGCGTGCCGAAGGCTGCCGCCCAGATCGTGGCGAGGTGGAGCTTCTTGGGCAGGCGATCCCAGCCGAAGATCCACAGTCCGAGGAACGTCGATTCGAGGAAGAAGGCGAGGAGGCCCTCCATCGCGAGCGGCGCGCCGAAGACATCGCCGACGAAGCGGCTGTAGACGCTCCAGTTCATGCCGAACTGGAACTCCTGCACGATGCCCGTGACCACGCCCATGGCGAAGTTGATGAGGAAGAGCTTCCCGAAGAACTTCGTGAGCTGCAGATAGCGCGGGTTGCCGGTGCGGACCCAGGCCGTCTGGAATCCGGCGACGAAGAATGCTCCGCCGATGGTGAGGGGGACAAAGAGGAAGTGGTAGACGGTCGTAATGCCGAACTGCCACCGCGCAAGGTCAAGGGCTTCCATGAGCCCCATGGTGTCCTCCGAACGGTCAGGCTGCTCCCGGCTTCAGTCCGCATTGAGCGGGACTTAAGTCCCGAGTTGTAGAGTCCGCTGGGCCATGGCGACGTCATCCCTACCGCGCGTGACCTCGGGTCCGCTGCTGTGGCTCAACCTGGTCATCGTCTGGATCGTGTGGGGTTCGACGTACATCGGGATCCTCTTCGCCACCGAGACGATCCCGCCCTTCCTGGCCATGGGCACACGATTCCTGGCGGCCTTCGCGATCATGGTGGTCATCACCGGCTTCGCGCGGGGCTGGTCGGCACTGCGCGTCACCCGGCGCGAGTTCGCCAGCGCGAGCTTCATGGGCGTGGCGCTGCTCGGCGTGGGGCTCGGGACGGTCGGACTGGCCAAGGATGGCCCTCATCATCGCCTCGACCCCGCTCACCATCGTCATCTGGCGCGTCATCACGCGCGACCGCCCCGCGCCACTCACCCTTGTCGGCGTGGTCGTGGGCCTGGCTGGCATCGGCTGGATGCTCCTTCCCGGCGGCACCCGGCCGGTCTCCGGCACCGATGGCGATGTCGTCTTCTGGAGCCTGATGATCCTGCTGTCGAGCACCGTCTGGGCGACGACGAGTTTCTTCTCCGTGCGGCTGCCCAAGCCCGCCGACTCCTTCACGCTGACGACGTACGAACTCCTTAGCGGAGGAGTCGCCCTCACCGCGGTCGGACTTGTCGTCGGCGAGCGCATCGAGGTGTCGGCCATCAGCGGTCGCTCCTGGGCGGGCTGGATCTTCCTCGTCACCGCAGGCTCTGTGATCGCCTTCAGTGCCTACACCTGGCTGATCAACAACGCGCCCATCTCACTGGCTTCGACGTACGCCTATGTGAATCCCGCCGTCGCCGTCGTGCTCGGACTGCTTCTCTACGCCGAGGTGCTCACCAGCGATGTGGTCATCGGACTCACCGTCGTCCTCGGCGGCGTCATCCTCGTCGTGAGTGGGGAGTCGCTGCGCTCACGCAGCACCCGCCCCGTGCCCGAGACCGAGGTGACCTGACCCAACCTGCGCGATCACCAGACACGATCGGGGTCCTGCGACATACTGCGAGCCCGAGCCTGTCTCCCGAGGAGCGCCATGACATCGACCATCAAGCGCCTTGTCGGCGCACTCTCCGCCGTCGCCTTCACAGCGGGCGCCGCACTGATCGTCGCGCCAGCCGCTCAGGCCGATGGCGGCTACTACGGGGCCTGGACCCTGGAGGCCTTCAAGATCAACGGCGACAGGATCAACTGCCCCGGCACGCTGCCCTTCCCACCCCCGGCGCCCCCCATCTCGTGCACGGCGGGCGAGATCCTCCAACTGCGAAGCGACTACACCTACAAGTCGACCCTGGATGTCTTCAAGGGCGCCATGGGCAAGGGGAGTTTCGAGGTCATCAAGTTTGCCAACAGCAATCACAAGACGATCGTCTTCGACTCCAATCTCGACACGGATAATCCCCGCGCCTACCGCATGAAGCTGCAGGGCACGGGCGCGGGTGCGCCCAAGAAGATGGTCATCTTGCTCGCCTACAACACGCCTTCCGGCGGACAGACCAAGGTCTCCATGATCTTGCGTCGCGACGCGACGTAGGAATCCTTCCGTCCCCGAATTGGCCGCTAGCGCAGGCAGCCAGCGACGCCGGACTTGAGGAAGGTCTTGATCGAGCACATGCCGATCTGCGGGTAGTAGCGGCCCATGGTGGTCTGGGCCGCCGCCGGATCACCCGTCGTGGGGATATTCGTCGCCGACTGGGCAAAGCTCGGATTCGGCAGCATATTGCGGAAGGCGAGCAGCTCCTGCGTCGTGCCGTAGCGCGGTGACATCGGGAGCCAGGTCGTGGCCGACATGCGGCTTAGCCGTTTGCCTATGGCCTTCTTGTCAGCGGGGAAGCTCAGCACGAGCGTCGCCGTACCCGACGGCGAAAGGGATGTCGTCGTGTCGTTGGTGCAGCCGACAACCTTCTTGCCCTTCCCGCCCACAACCGTCTCGACAGCGGGGAACGGCGCCTTGTGGACGTAGTTGCAGATCGACCAGTAGCGCAACTGCTTCCCACCCGGCCAGACCTCGGGGGATTCGCCCGAACTCGTCGTCGGCATCACGGCCCGCGCGACGACCACCTTGCCCTGCTTGGGGGTGTAGAGAGCGCCGATGTAGGCGCTGTTGGCGTTGGGGAAGGGAGTCGCCCCGGAGCCCACCTTGAAGAACTCAAGGTCGGGTGGGCAGGTGTCGCCGCAGTCGGCGTTCGCAGGTGTGTTGCGTGACTTCAAGGCCTTGACCAGGGCCTTGCCGTCCTTCGTCGCGGCCAGGACCTTGCGCTGCTTCGGAGAGCACGGCTCAAGGTTGCGGATGCTGCCGTCACCGTCCGTGATGGTGACCTCGGGAAGGACTCCGCGCAGCGCCGCGAATCCATCAGCGGGCAGGTAGACCCGGATCATCAAGAAGGCCGTGGTCGCCGGGATCTCCGGGATCAACGGCTTGACCGTGCCCTGCGGGGACAGGGGCAGTTGATTCGTCGCTCCGGGGATGGGCTCGTCAGACAGCGTCACCGTCCAGTTGCCACCGGGTTCCCCGGGGGCATCCCACGGATTCGTCGCACCCGCGTCGGCCACGATCTCGTAGTCGGCGATCGCGGACTCCTGACCCCCTGCTGATGCGAAGAGTTGCGCATCGGCGCCATAGGCCTGAATGGCAAAATAGCGGGCGTCAAGGTAGGTGCCATTGACATCGATGCGCTCGGCTTCGTCGGTGAGGTAGGGCATCGTCCAGTACGCCGCGGCCGTGTCGGGGTAGAGCACATTCGTCGTCGACATCGACGTCTCCACCCACCACGCGCACTCCGCCGTGGCCCTGACCGTCTGGTCCGCTGGGGGGCCGGAGAAGCCCAGCGCGCTAGGCGACGCCGCCAGGAGCGCAAGGGCAAGCAGACTTGACGTGACGAGCCGCAGGCGGGAGATCATGGGCGGACGTTAGCCCTGCTCGGCGTAGATCGCTCGTCCAATGAACTGAGTGTTCATCCGGGATTCGGCCATATCGGCCCGACCGGGTCCACCATGACCCATAGTGGACGCCACGGACTACCCCCGAGGAGAGCCATGGCACCGACCATCAAGCGCATCATCGCCGCGGCAGGCACCACGGCCCTCATCGCCGGTGTAGTCATGGTGGGGGCCCCGGCGGCGCGCGCCGACGGGGACTACTACGGCACCTGGACCCTGGCGGCCATCAAGGCGGACGGGCAGAAGGTGAAGTG
>VGBQ01000152.1 GCA_016870425.1 Actinomycetota bacterium
CGATCGGCTACCTGGCGCGCGTGCTCGAGGACCCCCTCGGGGATCTGGAAGTCGCGTGCGGGATCGAGCCCGAGCACGGCCTTGGTCGCCGCCACCTCGTCCGCGCCGAGTGCGGCGCCGTGTGCCTTGGCGGTGTTGCGCGCGTGCGGTGCCGGCCACGCGATGGTGCTGCGCATCGCGATGAAGGTAGGCCGCTCCTGCTGGTCGGTGGCGGCCTCGAGTGCCGTCGCCAGTGCGAGCACGTCGATGTCTCCATCGGGGGTCATACCGACGTAGTGGACATCCCACCCGTAGGCCTCGTAGCGTCCGACGACATCTTCGGTGAAGGCGACCTCGGTGTTGCCTTCGATGGAGATGTGGTTGTCGTCCCAGATCACCGTGAGGTTGCCGAGCCGCTGAACTCCGGCCAGCGATGAGGCCTCCCCGGAGATGCCCTCCTCAAGATCCCCGTCCGAGGCGATGACCCATATGCGGTGGTCAAAGGGGCTGAATCCCCACGGCGCATCGGGATCGAGCAGGCCGCGCTGGTAGCGCGACGCCATCGCCATGCCGACCGCAGTGGCGATTCCCTGACCGAGCGGACCGGTGGTCGTCTCGACGCCGACCGTGTGCCCGTGTTCGGGGTGACCGGGGGTCAGGCTCCCCTCGGTGCGGAAGGCCTCCAGGTCAGACAGTTGCAGGCCATAACCGGACAGAAAGAGCTGGATGTAGAGCGTGAGGCTCGAATGCCCGCAGGACAGGACGAAGCGATCTCGTCCCAACCAGGCAGGATCGCCGGGGTCGTGGCGGAGGAACCGCTGGAAGAGCAAGTAGGCAGCGGGGGCCAGGCTCATGGCGGTCCCCGGGTGTCCGTTGCCGGTCCGCTGGACCGCGTCCATGGCGAGTGCCCGGATGGTAGCCACGGTCCGCCGGTCCAGGTCGTCCCAGGTGAGGGGGCCCTCGCCGATGAGGGGCCGGGGCTGGGGCACGATGTCGGTGTCAGTCACGCTCGCAGCCTAGCGACGGCTCTTCCCCGGGGAAGAGGCATCGTTAGACTGCAGATGAAGTTCCGACGCTCTTCGCCCGCGGTACACCCTGCCGCGGCCCACTGAGGGGACGCCATGGCCCAGGTCGAGCAGAGACCTGGCACGCGCGGTCCCGAAGGCTCCCTGTGGAGGAAGGTTCGCGACTACGTCGCGATTACCAAGCCGCGGATCATCGAGTTGCTCCTCGTGACCGCGATCCCATCGATGATCCTGGCCGCCCGAGGGTGGCCTGAGCCACTCACGGCGGTCGCCGTCATCGTGGGCGGGATGCTCGCCGCCGGAGGCGCAAACGCGTACAACAGTGTCTACGACCGTGACATCGACGCGCTCATGTCGCGCACGCACGCGCGACCCGTGGCCACGGGTGCGGTCTCGGTGCGCGGCGGGCTTGCTTTTGCGACGCTGCTGTCCGTAGGCAGCGTTCTCGTGCTTGCTCTCTTGACGAATGCGCTTGCGGCTGCGCTGGCGGTTGTCGCGATCGTGTTCTACGCCGTCGGCTACACCATGCTGCTCAAGCGACGCACATCGCAGAACATCGTGTGGGGCGGTGCAGCCGGGTGCATGCCGGTGCTGATCGCGTGGGCCGCGGTCACCGGAGGTCTCACCTGGACACCCGTGGTGCTCTTCCTCATCGTCTTCTGGTGGACGCCCCCGCACTACTGGCCGCTGTCGCTGCGCTACCGCGACGACTACGCCGCGGCGGGAGTGCCTATGCTCCCTGTCGTCGCGGATGTCCGCTCCGTGACGCGAAGCATCGCCGTCTACTCATGGATCATGGTCGCGACGTCTCTCGTGCTCATCCCCGTCGGATCCATGGGATGGGTCTACTCCGTCGCCGCCGCTGCGCTCGGTGCGGTCTTCCTGATCGAAGCGCACTTGCTACGCCGCCGCGCTCTCGCCGATCCGCTCGACGCTGGACCGATGCGTCTCTTCCACTGGTCCATTACCTATCTGGCGTTGCTGTTCCTCGCGGTGGCTGTCGACCCCTTCATTGCCGGCTGACGGCGTCAGGCGAGGTTGTGGTGAGCGGGCCCCGCGTCCGCATGCTGAGCACCACGAAGACCGCCAGCATCCACACGAGGCAGGCTCCCAGCATGTGGACGGCCACCAGGACCCAGGGCAGCCCGGTGAAGTACTGCGCGTAGCCGATAAGGCCTTGAGCGAGCGACACGAGGAGGAGTGTCAGGGTGGTGCGCATCGCGCGACCGGGTGCGTGAGTCACGCGTAGCGCGACGAGCAGGCCGACGGTGAGGCCCAGGAAGAGAAGCACAGCATCGGCGTGGAGCCAGGCGATTGTCCGCGGATCTACACCGAATCTCGCCTCCGTCTCCGCGTCGCCGGAGTGCGGACCGCTGCCGGTCACGATGACGCCGAGGACTACGACGACGGCCGTGACGACAAGCAGAGCCCAAGCGAGCAAGCGCACCTCGGGCCTCACCAGGCGTGTCACCGGCAGATCGCCCGGCTCACCCGACCTCACCACGAGGACGACGCAGCCGCCGATGATGGCGATGGACACGAGGAAGTGCGCGGCCACGGCCCAGGGATTGAGCCCGGTGAGCACGGTGATCCCACCGAGCACTGCCTGGACGACCGTGCCGACCAGGGGAATGGCTGCCAGGGCGAGGACGGGGCCTCGCGCGACGCCTCCGCTGCGGCGCTGGCGGCGCCACCAGGTGAAAGCTCCGACAATTGCGGCGATCGCGAGCGCGGCGAGGATAAAGGTCAGGAGTCGATTGCCGAACTCGACGTACTTGTGCCACGCCTCCTCCTGGCGTGACGTCGGGACGTAGGAACCCTCCACACACTCGGGCCAGGTGGGGCAGCCCAGGCCCGAGCCGGTGAGCCGCACGATGCCCCCGGTGACCACGATGCCGATCTGGGCCACGAGGTTGGCGATGAAGACCGCGCGCAGCGCCCGTGGGGCGCGAGCGCTGATGCTCGTCGTTGCATCCGGGCGCTCCGTAGTCTCCGCGGCCATGACTTGAGCCTATGACGGAGCGCGCCGGCCTGCTCGCGCGCCAGGTTTGTCAGCGCCAGCGGAAGGTGCGCGCGGCAATGACGGCCCCAATGGCGCCCCACACGCCGAGGATGACTGCATCGACGGGCAGAGCCCCCGAGGTCGTGGAAGCCGCGCCTGCACTCCACCGGAGCAGGTCTGCCAAGGCTGAGGACGGCAGCAGAGACACGAGTGACGACAGGGGAGCGGGGAGTTGGTCGGCGGGATAGGTCGTGCCCCCGACGGCCACCAGGGCCAGGAAGACCGCGTTGGCGACGGCGAGAGTTGCTTCGGCTCGCACGGCTCCGCCGAGTGCAAAGCCCAACGCGGCGAAGGCAGCGGTGCCCAACAGGGCGATGGGCACGAGTGCGAGTGCCGCAGGTGTCGGCCGCCATCCCAGGAGGGCGGCGGTGACGACGAGCACCACCACCTGAATGGCCACCATGGCCATGGCCGCCAGGGCGCGTGCACCGAGGATGCCCTGACGTGACAGGGGAGTGGTCGCAAGCATGAGTAGCGCCCCGGATCGTCGATCGAATCCGACGCTGATGGCCAGCGAGGTGAAGCCACTCGCGATAACGGCGACGGCGAGCACGCCGCCGAGTGCGACCGGCAGTCGCTCCGCCCCCGCGGGGACACCCAGCGGCACGGCGTCGACGAGCGTCACGCCGACGAGCAGCGCCATGGGAATGATTACGGTGAGCAGGAGTTGCTCGCCGTTGCGCAGGAGCAGGCGCAACTCGAAGGCCGCCTGGGCGATCATGATCCGGCCCCGCCCGTGCCCTCGGTGTACTCCTCCGTGAGGCGCCAATACACGTCGGCAAGTGTTTGGTAGCCCGCGCCGAGATTGCGGGGCTGCACGCCGTGCTGCGCGCACCAGGAGGCCACGGTCGCGAGCATGCGGGGCGTGGCGCCACCCTCGATGCGATATCGACCGGGCGAGCTCTCCTGCACGCGGGAGCCCTCGGGAAGCGCCCGAGCCAGGCCGGCGACGTCCAGATGCAGGGGCCCGTCGAAGGTGATGATCTCCTCGCCGCCGCCGGTCAACTCGGTGAGTGTGCCCTGGGCCCGGCAGCGACCACCGGCGATGATCGCCACGTCGTCAGCGAGGGACTCGGCCTCGTCAAGGAGGTGCGTGCACAGCAGCACCGTCCCCCCTCGTTCGCGTATGCCGCAGATGCACTCCCACACGATGCTCCGACCTCGCGGATCCAGGCCAGCGGTCGGCTCATCGAGGACCACCAGTTCCGGGTTGCCGACAAGCGCACACGCCAGGCTCACGCGTCGGCGTTCGCCTCCGGAGAGCCGCCGGATCGTGGTGCGCTTCAGTCGGTTGAGTCCGAGGAGCTCCACCAGAGGCTGCGCCGTCTCGGGGGAGCCCCGCAGTCGGGCGATGTGCCGCACCAACTCGACGGCGTGAGCACCGGTCGGGAGGCCGTCCTCCTGCACCATGACATTGACGAGACGGCGAGCCTCCCTGCGCCCGGGGGGCCCGTCCAGCACGCTCACGGCGCCCGCGCTGGCGTCGATGAGTCCAGCGATCACGCCCACTGCCGTGGACTTCCCGGCCCCGTTGGGGCCCAGGAGTGCCGTCACCCGACCCGAGCCGACGGTCAGATCGAGGCCGTCCAGGCCGCGGCCCCCGTCCGGGTAGGCCACGAAGACTTGTGCCAGGCGGGCGGCGTCCATCGGGGCAGTCTCCCCTATGGAGGTCCCGAGGCCATGCACGGCTCCCGGGGCACCTCACGCGTTTGCTGCTGGACGGCTGTGCGCCACACTCTGTGCTCAAGACTTCCCAGTGGAGGGCGCATGTGTGTGTCGGAATCTCAACGTGAGCCCGATCCCTCCACCCTCGCTGATGGCCGCACTGCTGCAGCGGTCCGGGACGTTGGCGTTGGGCTTGTGAAGCAGGCGTTCACGGCTGAAGAAGTTGCGATGGCCAGGAGCATCGTCCTCGCGCACGACCATCTCATGAAGAACACTCGACCGTCGCCGTCATCTCGGCATATTGCAGGATTCCATCGCTTTCCTGGACTCGAACCGGTCCACACTCTTCTCACGGGCAACGCCAAGGTCGCAGCGGTGCTGACGGAATTGTTGGGACCCTACTTGCGCACGATCGGGATGGCCGATATCACGATCAATCGATCGCAGCAATGGCACAAGGATCTTCTCCGTGGCAAGTTCAGCCACTACATCGAAGACCCAAGCCCCTGTATGAATCATCACGGCAAGCTCTTCAAGGTGATTCTGTACCTGCAAGACTCAGCTTCGCTGCTGGTTGTTCCGGGCTCGCATCGTCGCGATATTCCGCTCAGTAGCGATGACTTTGCGATTCCATCGGCGGATGAACCTGTGGCCCGGGTTGAGACCCAAGTGGGAGATGCAGTCATTCTCGATATCTGCACCACTCACCGCGGATCGGAGGAAGAGGTGTACGCATCGCTTGAGCCGGGGGACCGCGGACGGATCCTCGTATCGACAGTATTCGGCGCCGTTGACTGTCGGTTCGCTGACCAGATGGAACTCGGCGTTGTTGTGCGATTGTGTGATTGGCAGCAGGTCAATCGCTGACGTGGACCATGCCGGGATTCGCGGTGTGAGGTCGGCAAGTGAGTGTGGCCCCGGGAGCAGCCACCACCGCACCGCCGCGATCGACACCACCGCACCGCCGCGATCGACTTGTGCGGCTCAGTATCGATATCACTCGCACTCAGCCGCACAATCGCCCGAAACCATCGGCTCGCGCGCGTTATCAGCTGATCGGCTCGCGCGTTATCGCCTCATTGGGGAGGCCGGATCGCCTCATCGGGGAGGCATGGCAAGGGGAGTGGCCGCCAAGGAATCCGCATCCGGGCTGGCCGCCCGATTCCCGCGGTCTTGGGCCAAGAATCGCGGTGTGCAGTCGGCAAGTGAGCCTGGGCCCGGGCTGGCCGCCCGATTCCCGCGGTCTTGGGCCA
>VGBQ01000153.1 GCA_016870425.1 Actinomycetota bacterium
GTCAATTCCTCGAGTGCTGTCGAGGCGTTGTCGTAGAACGCCTCGAGCATGGCCCAGTCACCCGGGTCGATGCCGAGGTGAGGGTCGGTCGGGTCGTAGGCGTCGGGGAACGACAGTCGGGCGAGGTAGCGCAGGGCATCGTCCTTGGGATCGGCCATGCCGGCCTCGCGCATGAGGCGGTGATTGGGGGCCCAGATCCAGGTGCCGGACCGCGCCGTCGTGCCACCGATCTGCGGCTGCTTCTCCAGCATGAGGACGGACAGCCCGCGCCGACGGGCGGTGATGGCAGCGGTATAGCCGGCTGCCCCCGCGCCCACCACGATGAGGTCGGCCTTGGCGAAGGTCGGGGTGCTCTCCCACGCAGAGAGGGTCATGGCCACTCCTCAGGATCGGACCCCGCGACCGTATCAGATCAAATATGATCTGATACGGTCGCCAACTCCGCCCAGGCTCATCCGGGAGGCCCCGATGCACGACCACCTCACGCTGGAGACCGGCGCGCGACTCGACTTCTTCGTCAAGGGTGACGGGGATGCCTTGCTCATCTATCACCACGGCACCCCTGCGGCGGGCTCCATCCCCCTCGAGATCTCCGTCCCGGCCGCGGCCCACGGCATGGTCGTCGCGGGGCTCGCGCGCCCCGGCTACGGGGGGTCGACGCGCGAGCCCGGGCGGTCCGTCGCGGACGTCGTGCCACTCGCGGCGGCACTCGCTGACCATCTCGGGCACGAGCGCTTCGTCACCGTCGGCTGGTCCAGTGGCGGTCCGCATGCCGTCGCCTGCGCTGCACTGCTCCCCGATCGGTGCATGGGCGCGATGAGCCTCGCCGGCAACGCGCCGTTCGACGCCGATGGATTTGACCCACTGGCCGGCATGGACGAGATCGGGATCGCGGAGTTCAGCGCGGCCGCCAATGATCCGGCAGCACTGGAGGCCATCATCTCCCAGGCGGCCGCCGAACAGCGGGTGGTGACGAGCGCCCAGCTCTTAGAGATGGCGCCGACCCTGCTGCCCCCCGCTGACCAGGCTCATCTCACTGCAGAGATCGCCGAGGCGATCGCGGAGCAAATTCGTTGGTCGCTCTCCGACGGCTTCTGGGGCTGGTTCGATGACGACATCGCCGTCACGCGGCCGTGGGGATTCGATCTGCGGTCGGTACGCCGACCCGTCCTGGTGTGGCAGGGCACCGCGGACGGCATGGTCCCCATCGCCCACGGGCAGTGGCTTGCGGAGCACATCCCCGGGGCGGTGACGCACCTCGTCGAAGGAGAGGGACACCTGTCGATCGGCGGAGTCGCCTGCGACCCAGGATTCGCCGAGCTCAAGCGGGCAGTGATCACCTAGCGCGCAGCCCCGGAGCCGCCGGGGCCGGAGTCAGTAGGCTGCGAGCGGCTCAGGGTCTCAGGGGACGGGTGACACGGTGACGACGTCGAAGCAGGAGCGCGTCTACCGCGCCGTGCGCAAGCGGATCGTCGACGGCACCCTGCCGCCGGGATCCAGGCTCGTTGCCGACGCCCTGGCGCGCGAACTCGACGTCAGCCCCGTCCCCGTGCGCGAGGCGCTGCGGCGACTGGAAGCAGAGGGCTTCGTCGACTACGAACTCAACGTCGGCGCCCGGGTGCGCACACTGGACGAGGACTCGTGGTCGGAGACACTCGAGGCGATTGCTGCACTCGACGGATATGTCACCCGACTGGCGCTGCCCCACATCCGACCCGAGGACCTCAGCCGGGCCCGCGAGGCCAACGAGCGGATGCGTCAGGCGATCCGTGACGCAGGTCCCGAGCAGTTGAAGAGGGCCAACCAGGAGGTCCACGCGGCCCTCACGGCCCGCTGCCCCAATGCCTATCTGCGCGACCTGCTGGCCTCGTCCTGGACACGGCTCTACATGTCGCAGCACGGCTCGGTCTTCCTCTACCACCCGGAGACAGCCCAGCAGCAGGTCGATGACCATGCGCGCATCATCGGGCTCATCGCAGACGGCCGTGACCCCGACGTCGTCGAGCAGGCCCTGCGGCAGCACACACTGGGTCTCGTCCACGTGATGAGGTCCCCGAGCGCATCAGATCCGATATGATCTGATGCCCGCGACCCCGGAGGCTCCTCGTGACCAAGATCGTCTGGCTCCTGAAGAAGTCCGACCACCTCACCACTGAGGAATTCCAGGATTGGTGGCTCAACTCCCACGTGCCCCACGCCCGCAAGGCACCCGGCCTGAAGCGCTACGTCATCAACTTCGCCCGTCCGGTCGACGACCTGGCGGGGCGCCCCACGTCCCCCTGCGACTGGGACGGAGTCGCCGAGCAGTGGTTCGACGACGACGACGCGCTCAATGCGGCCTACTCCCGGCCCGTCTCGGGCGATATCCGGGCAGACACCATGGCCCACGTGTCACGCCTCGAGCGGATCATCGTCCGCGAAATCGAAATTGAGCCCACCCCAGATTCGTAACTTTGTTATGCTCCTGAGGACGGACCATCCGGGCCCCAGGAGCGATGAGCATGTCCCCACTCGAGGCGATCGCCGCGCTCGGGCATGAGGAGATCCTCTTCCGTCAGGACTCGTCGAGCGGCTACCGGGCGATCATTGCCCTGCACTCCACGGCCCTCGGGCCCGCCACGGGCGGCACGCGACTGTGGCCCTACTCCTCCACCTCGGATGCACTGGTCGATGCACTGCGCCTGTCGCGCGGCATGACCTACAAGAACGCGATCGCAGGCCTCGCGCTCGGTGGTGGCAAGGCGGTGATCCTCGCTCCCCCGGAGCCCTTCGATCGCGAGCAGCTCTTCCTCGCCCACGGTCGCGCCGTGCAGAGCCTTGGCGGTCGCTTCATCACCGCCGAGGACGTCGGCACGACCCCGGCCGACTTCATGGTCGCTGCGCGCGAGACCGAGTGGGTTGCCGGATTCGACGGCCGCGGCGGCGATCCGTCGCCGTGGACCGCGCGCGGAGTCATGGCCGGCCTGGTCGCGGCGACCGAGCACCGGTGGGGCAACCCCGCGCTGGAGGGTCGTGTCGTCGCCCTGCAGGGATGCGGCAATGTCGGTGATGCACTCGCGCGCCAGCTCTCCGAGGCAGGCGCCGCTCTCGTCGTCACGGACCGAGACGCGGCCCGGGCGGAGAGACTCGCGGACGAGATCGGGGCAACCGTCGTCGCACCCGAGGCCATCTATGACGTCGAGGCCGACATCTTCTCCCCCTGCGCCCTCGGCTCGATCCTCGACGACTCCACGATCGCCCGCCTGCGCGTCGACGTCATCGCCGGCGCCGCCAACAACCAGCTCGCGGAGGATCGCCACGCCGAGGCGCTCTCCGCCCGCGACATCGTCTACGCCCCCGACTTCGTGATCAACGCCGGTGGCGTGATCTCCGGGAGCGTCGCCCTGCTCAATGAGACGCAGGACGACATGGTCCGACGCGTGGACGGCATCCACGACACGACCCGAGAAGTGCTCGACCACGCTGCGCGCGAGCGCATCACGACCTTGCGCGCCGCCGAACGACGCGCTGAGATGGCCCTGGCACACGCACGGAAGGACGACCGATGACCCGACACGACCGCACCTGGACCACGCAGCCCGAGGCCGCGGCACTGGTCGCCGCAACCCTCGACGGCGCCCTCGCGGCGGTGCCCCAGGCCCAGGCCCTGGCGACACGGCTGCGCGACGACATCGGCGTGCGCCTCATGGACATCCTCGACTACATCTCGCTGCCTGACGGGTCCGATGTGAGCGCCTTCGTCGGCGCGGGCTGGGAGCCCGACGCTGGGGACCCGACCATCCTGCGCAATCCCACGGGACTCTTCCCGGTCGTGCTGACTCGCGGACGCGGCACGGTCATCGGCTTCAAGGTCGAGTACGCGCATGAGTTCGCCGCTGCCCAGGGCCTGACCACCCCGATCGAGGGCGCGATGCACGCTCCCTTCCGGCGGGTGCGCTTCGCCGAGGCCGATGGCGTCGCCTTCGACGCCATCGAGCGCCGTGGCTCCCGCGGCTTCGAGCCCGACGACCCCTCGGCCGCCACGCTTCGGGCGGCGCAACTCCACCTGCAGACGTTCCGCACCCGCCGACGTGCATTCGACAGCGTCGGCGCCGCCTATGACGCGACCGACGCCATGGTGGCCGCGGCCGTAGCCGACCTCGGCCAGGACTGGGCGTGCTGGCTATGGCTGCGCGCCGAGCGCGAGTACTGGGAGTCGCGCAACGCGGTCGGGCGCCTGCAGAAGGCCCGCCAGGATGCCCACGGCATCGGCTGGGCCAACCAGGACCACCACACCTATGACAGCTCCCGCGAGTGGTTCCACCGCTGCGTCGGCGTGCTCGAAGCGCTGGGCTTCGAGTGCCGCGAGCTCTTCTACGCCGGAGACGCCGCGGGCTGGGGCTCGCAGATCCTTGAGCAGCCGGCCATCGGCAGCGTGATCTTCGCCGACATCGACCTCGCGCCCGACGAGCTCGATATCGACTTCGCCCACATGCAGCTCGAGCCACTGCCCTTCCTGCGCCGCGCGGGCCTGTGGTGCGGACTGCACGGGGAGTCCATGCTCGAGGCGGGCATCAACCACCTCGAGTGCATGTACGACCACGTGCAGCTCGCCCGCCAGCTCGAGGGCGAGGGTGTGAGCTTCATGCAGCCGTTCTCGGACTTCCCGCACCTCTACCAGGCGCTCAGCGTGGGCGAGTGGTGGGCGGTGGACCCTGCCCGTGTCGACGCACTCGAGCGGGCCGGCTACATCACCGCCGAGGCAGCAGAGGACTTCCGGCTCTACGGCTCCATTGGATCGCACCTGGAGAACCTGGAGCGCAATGACGGCTTCAAGGGCTTCAATCAGCCGGGCATCGACGGGGTGCTGCGCGTCCTCGATCCGCGCAAGAACCTCGTCGGCGCCTGAGCTCGGGCCTTCGGGTAGGCAGTCGCGTGCGCGTTGAGAAGGTGACGGCCCATCGGCTGTCGCTCCCACTCGTCCGGCCCTTCCGCACGTCCTTCGGCACCGAGTACGACAAGGACGTGATCCTCCTGGAGGTGACGACCGATTCGGGGGCGATCGGCTGGGGCGAGTGCGTGGCAGCACCCGATCCGTCGTACAGCCACGAGTTCAACGACGCAGCCCTGCTCGTCCTGCGCGATCACCTCGTGCCGCGAGTGCTAGACCGCGATGTCGAGGCGGAGGAGGTGCCCGCCCTACTCTCCGCGGTGCGCGGCCATCCGATGGCCCGGGGTGCACTCGAACTCGCGATCCTCGACGCACAGCTGCGGCAGGAGGAGATGTCCTTCGCGGAGTTCCTCGGTGCCACGCGGACGTCCATTCCGTGCGGAGTCTCGACGGGGATCCCGGCGGATGACTCCATGGACACACTCGTCGCCGAGGTCGACTCCTACGTCGCGGATGGCTATCGCAGGATCAAGCTCAAGATCGAGCCGGGCTGGGATATCGAGCCCACGCGGGTGATCCGGGAGCGCTACCCCGACATCCCCCTCCAGGTCGACGCCAACCAGGCCTACTCGCGCGAGCACATCGATCACCTCGCGGCGCTCGATGAATTCGATCTCCTCCTCATTGAGCAGCCGATTCACGAGGACGACTACCTCGGGCTGCGCCGCCTCGCCGATCGCATGGCCACACCGATGTGCCTGGACGAGTCGATCCTGTCGAGGGACAACGCCGAGTCGCTGATCGACTACGGCGCCTGCGAGATCGTGAACATCAAGGCGGGCCGTGTCGGCGGCTACCTCTCCGCCCGCGCGATCCACGACCTCTGCCTCGACAGGGGCGTGCCCGTCTGGTGCGGTGGCATGGTCGAGACCGGCATCGGCCGCGCGGCCAACATCGCCCTTGCCGCGATGCCCGGCTTCACCCTCCCGGGCGACACGAGCTCGTCCAGTCGGTTCTTCGCGACGGATGTCACCGAACCTCTCGTCATGTCCGCGGACGGGATGATGGAGGTGCCGACGGGCCCAGGCCTGGGCGTCGC
>VGBQ01000154.1 GCA_016870425.1 Actinomycetota bacterium
CCCCAACGCTGCACCGAGGATCGACGATGCGCCGCCGGAACGGATGAGCAGCAGCCCCGACAGGACCGCTCCGACGGCCGCACCGGCGAGGACGTAGATGTCGGTGGACTCCTCGGTGCCGAGTAGATCGGAGGCGTTGATGGGGTCGCCGGAGGTGTAGCTGTAGACATTGTTGCCCGAGTCCAGGAGCGGATCAGGGCTGAGGAACTGCCCGAGCGCGGGAGCGTAGGCCCGCGCCCCCATGAGCGCGACCGCGCTCGAGCCGGCCAGCGTCTCGATGCCGAAGCCGCCCTGCCAGCCATACACCGGGCGAGCGGTCTGCGGATCCAGAGTGCGCGCGACCAGCGGCTCGCCGTACGGGCCGAAGCGATCGGCTGCGGCAACCGCGGGAGCAACACCACCGCTGCCGAGGGTCGGCACCGGGATGCGCGCGAGCGCGGAACCGTCGACGCCCGAGACCTGGAGCACGGCCGTGCCGCCCGCCGGAATAGTGACGATCGCGCCGCCGGGCAGCGAATACTGCAGCGACTCCGCCCCGGTGATCACACCGGAGTCATCCGCGGTGAGATTCCACGGGCCGGCGTACACGAGTCGCGACGTACCCGACGCGGTCGTGACCGTCTTGCGCAGCACCTCACCGCCATAGGTCTCCAGGGTCGTGGTGATCGGTCGGGTGGTATCGATGCCCTCGCGCATGACGGCGATCTGTCCACCCACTCCCCAGGTCAGCTGCACCGGGCGCGCGGCACCGGTGATCGAGACGAGGCGCCCGAGCGCGTCGTGCTCGAAGGTCGCCGTGCCCGAGCCGCCGGTGACCAGCGGGTCAGTCGTCGAGTCCGGGCGCCCAAGGCCGTCGTAGCACGTGACGAAGTCGGTGCCGTTGCGCGATCCGCTCGTGCGCAGGCCGTCCTTGCCCGCTCCGGGGTACGCCGACCCGCATGCTGCGGCCTGCACCCCGAAGCCGTAGTCGAACTGCGTCGTCGTGACGGTGCCCGATTGATTGGAGGTGATGGTGGCTCGGGACAGCCGCGTCTGCTCATCAAATCGGTAGTCGCGAGCCTCGGTGAAGGAGACTGCGCCGCTGGCCGAAGTGGTGTGGCCGGTGACGCGCCCGGCAGGTGTCATCTCGGCAGCACTGGTGAAGCGAGTCGAGCCGGTCACCACCGACACGCGATTGACGGCACCATTGACAAATCGACCCAGCGACGTCGTCACGGTGCCACCGGCGTAGGAGAAGGACGTGATCTGGCCGGTCGCAGAGTCGTAGGCCAGGCGTGTCGCCTCGACGCCGTTGACGCTCACGCGCTCCACCTGACCGTCGCGATTGCGGAAGGAGTAGGCGAAGACCAGCGGGGCCGCACCCGATGCGGCGGGCGGCGTCATGGTCACCCTCGCAGCTCTGCCCAGGGAGTCGAAGGCCGTCTGAGTGCGCACGCCCGCACCATCGACGGTCTCGACGACGTTGCCCCGCAGGTCGATCTCACCGAGGGTCGTCACTGACGAGCCGGCACCCACGGGGGCTCCCTCACCCTTGGTGATCGTGGTCTGGGTCACGCGGGGGTCACCGCCGGCGACGGCCACGGTGACGACGGACTCCAGGAGTCGACCGGAGCCGTCGTAGGAGTGCGAGGACTTCTGCGAGTCGTCGTCGCGGAACTCGCGGCAGTTGGTCTCCAGCACGTCGTCCTTCGCGCTGCGCGTCTGCGAGGCGACCATGCGGCCGTGGACGTCGTGGAAGTAGGTCACGACCGAGCCGTCCTGGCGCGTCACCGAGCGGACGAGGCCGAGCAGCGGCACCACATCCGCCCCGCAGAGGGCGGGCGTCGTCGTCGTGCCGCTCGTGGGCCAGTAGGAGGTGAGCACCCGCTCCCCGCCCGGGGTGATGCGCGCGGTGAGGCGCCCCCAGCCCGCCTCCTCGTAGCGGAAGCGCTCGGTCAGGCCGCCGACGTAGTCGACCTCGGAGGGCCGACCCGAGGCGGGATCGTCGAAGACATGTGACGTCGCCGGCTCGCGCTCGCTGCCGCGGAAGGTGTCGTTGACCTCGGCTCGCGTGACGTTGTTGAAGCCCGGTGCCACGTCGCCGGCCGGTGCTGCCGCGAAGGAGCCCGTCACCAGCTCACCGGCGGCGGTGCGGGTGACGGGTGCGATCTCGATGTCGAAGAAGCCAAAAGCCGGGGCGCGGTCGATGCGCATGAGCACCGACTTGGGGCCCTTGGGCAGCCCGGTGATCGTGCACACGCCCATCTGGTCGGCCACGCACGGCATGCCGGAGACCACGAACTGCCCGCGGGTGCCCCCCGCGGTCGACACGCGGAAGGCCCAGCCGGCCCACTCCTGACGATCGACGTCTTTCTCTCCGGCAGAGGGGGTCCACACCGCGGACGCGGTGGCCGCCCAGTCGTCGCCGATCCCGCGCCACATCGCCGAGAGCCCGCTGGATGCGCGCACGGGCCAGAACTCCGCACCATCGCGCCCCGGCTGGCGCACCGCGACCCGCCAGCCATTGATCGGCGTGTCCTTGCCGCGCACCTGCGCGGTGTCGTAGGAGGTCTGTGTCTCCAGCCCACCCGTGCCGGCAGCCATGACGGGTCCCTTCACGGTGACCGGCAGGCCGAGGTCGTTGGTCTCCACGCGAGTGATGAGGCCCTGGGCATTGCGCGTCGACGTCACCGCGCCCGTGCGCGGGTCGGTGTTGAGTCGGGTCGTGAGATTGGCCGCGTCCTTGGATTGCAGCACGCGCCAGGAAATGGGATCGATGCTCGACGTCAGACGCAGGCTCGCACCCTGGCCTGCAGCGAGGCCCACGGAGGTGTCGACGGCCTTGCCGGCGTCGGGATCGGCCAGGAAGGCCCGCACAGCGGACTCGGTTATCGCCGGGAAGGCGACGGTGCGCACCACAGGCACGCCGCCGACCGTCGCCGGATGCGAGATCAGGCGGGCTGCACGGCCCTGTACGTCGTACTCCACTCGATCCACCAGTTGAGGCAGCCCCGCCCGCACCGCGGGGTCGGCCACGGCGGTGCGCGCGACCAGTGACGATCGCGTCGACACCAGGCGCCCGGAGGTGTCCCAGCCCAGCGCCGTGCCCCGATTGCCGGGATCCTTGATCAGGCCGATCTGGGCACCACCGGATGCACCCGCGACGTAGCCGATGTCACTGGCGACCTGCCCGGGATAGCGGACCTGGCAAAGCATCCCCTCCGGCACGGCCGCGAAGCCGCTGGTGGTCCACGCCGTCGATCGGCATGCCGGCTCGCCGGCGTAGACGAGATCGACCATGCGGTCGGTCTCGCCCCCCACCTTGGTCACGCGTCCCTGCGCATCCCACATGACGGTGGCGATCGCTTGGCCGTCGACGGCCACCTTGGACACGCGACCGTCGGTGAAGGTCGTCGCAACCCCGCGGATGTCCGTGAAGACCCAGTCGCCGTTCGCCTTGCGCGTCAGAGAGTTGTCATAGCCCGGGGCGCCCCCCGTGATCTGCTCGTAGGCACCGAGGTCATTGCGCTGGAAGGCCAGGACGGAGCCGTCCCAGCCGATGAGCCGCACGGCTGCCGGCAGGGACTCGCGCGGGGTCGCTGCGGGCTGAGTCGACGAGCGTGCGGATCGCACAGTGGTGCCGTCGGGCCCCACAGGGTCGCCCCACAGCACCTGGCCATCAGCGATCGCACCGACCTGGATCGCGCGCACGCTGCCGTCGAGGTCGACATCGAGGCCACCGCGCGAGACCACAGTCGCGGCATCCTCAACCCGCGCATCCGTCCACGTGCCGTCTGCGGCCTGGGTGCGCACGGCGAACTCCTCCGCCTGCGGGGTGGCAGCCGTGTCGAAGCCGATGAGCGCAGCACCGTCGGGCTGACCGTCCTGCTGCTGCACCTCGATACCTCGCGGAGCCTGCGCCGGCCGGCTCACCTGCGCACTGGTGACGATGCTGCGCCACGGGGATCCCGTCTCCACACCCAGGCTCCAGCCGGCCGGCAGGCCCTGTGCGCCGGAGAGGTCGCCGGTCAGGCCCTGTCCGGGGAGGTAGCCCAGGTTGATCGACAGTCCGCCGCTGGGGCCGACGAGTTCGCGCGAGGACCAGCCCCACGACACTGTGCCGAGCACCTGCGAGACCGAGAGCGACCCCACGGAGGTCTGCGGACCACCCGCGTCGCGCGGGCTGCGCGCGGTGATGGTGCCCACGGGTGCCCAACCCTGCGGGCCCTGCACCTGGGTGATGTAGGTGCGACCCGCGATCAGGCGCGCGTCGATGCGGCCCCAGCCGTCCGTCAACCTCCCCGACCACATTGCGTTGGGATTGGGGTCACCCGCGGTGGCGATGGCGTCGACGAGGCGCACAGGGATGCTCGGAACATCGCGCAGCTCGCGAGAGTAGATGCGAATGTCGGAGCCGGCGAGCACCGACCCCGAGGGCAGCGTGGCGACCTGGACGGGCTGAGGCGGCGTGGTCGGACCACTGCCTGTGACGGTGGCGATGGGCCCGATGGTCTCGATGCCGGCGAGCACTCCCTCGGTCAGCACCGGAGCCACCCCGTCTGCGGCTCCCGGTGAGACAGCCGCCACCGGCGCCACTCCCCCGGCGAGCAGTCCCGCCACCACGGCCCCACACGACGCCGCAATCACACCGGACTTGAGCAGACGCTGTCCCATGAGAGGGGAGCCTAGGTGTCGCGGTGGCGACGTAGCAACGCGGACGCCCGCCCCGCAAGCCGTCAGCCGGCGGCAGGAGCGGCCTGCGCCTGCATTGCGTCCTTCCAGCTGTCCGGCACCCACTCGGTGGCCCAGGACTGGAACTTGTAGGCACCCACGACCGATCCCCACTTGCCCGTCAACTTGCCGAGCGAGACGAGGTAGGCGCGACGGCCCGTCTTGCCCGCCCAGGCAGGGTCGAAGGGACTGGCCCGCTTGACCCAGTTGGCAAAGCGCGTCCACTTGCCCGCCTGCACCGCCTGGCTGACGGCCGACTCCGACAGCGAGGAGCTGACTGAGGCGATGGATGCGCGCGCGCTGGCACGCGCTGTGGCGTCAGTGGACTTGCTCGCCAAACTGCGACCCGCACCGGCGAGCAGCTTCACGACACTGTTGTTGGCCCCCCATTTGCTGAGCATCGCCAGTGAAGCACCGATGGTCACCACGGTGGCGGCGATCTGACCCCAGAACATCACCGTGCGGAAGGTGTCCAGGCCCGGGCTGGGCTCGGTCTGCATCTTCATCGCCACCATCGACAGGCCCGCGGCCGCCATCCCCAGGGCCATCGGGATGAGGAACCCGCCACTCACTGCGCCGACGACGAAGGAGGCAACGACGAGGGCAGCCCCGACAATCTCGAAGAACCACGACCATCCATTGGCCTCGCCCGTGCCATCGGATCCGTTGATGGGGTCGCCGGGCGTGAAGGAGTAGAGGTTGTCGGCAGCATCCAGGCGCGGGTCGGGCGCAAGGAAGGTGCCGGTGCCGGGGAGGTATGGCCGCGCACCGGCCAGCGTGATCGACGACGGGCCGCCGAGTGTCTCGAGCTGGCCGGCCGCCTGCCAGGAGTAGTCCGGCATTGCCGGGGAGGCCGCCGCGGGGGGCGCCTCGAGCGGCTCACCGTAGGGGCCGAAGCGCGGACTCGGTCCCAGCGGCGATCCGGGCTGACCACCGGAGGCCCCGGCCAGGCGGAGGTCGGGTGCCACGACAGTGACAAGCGCCGAGCCGTCGATGCCGCTGAAGCTCATGGTCGCTACGCCGTCCACGGGGATGACGACGTTGACCGCGCCGGGCAGGCTGAAGTGATAGGTCAGCGGCGCTCCCGTGACGGAGTCGCGCGCGGCGTAGATCACCGCGGGCGAGCCATCGACACCCGAGCCGTAGCCGTAGTGCACCTCCTGGCTGCCCGTCGGTCCCGTGACCTGCTTGCCCACGATGCGCCCGCCGTAGGTGCTCATGGTCGTGGTCACCGCGTCCGGGC
>VGBQ01000155.1 GCA_016870425.1 Actinomycetota bacterium
GTCCGTGAGTTGCAGCAGATCCTGCGGGGCGACGCCGATGTCGAGGCCGCGCTGACCGCCCGAGACGTAGATCGTCGGCAGTGCGCCCGCCGAGACATCGATGACGGTGGGAAGCGCCTTGCGCTGGCCCAGCGGCGAGATGCCGCCGGCGACGTAGCCGGTCAGGCGCTCAGCGGCGGCTACCTCCATCATGCGAGCCCGCTTGCCGCCGCGCGCGACGGCCAGGGCCTTGAGATTGAGCTGCCCGGTCACGGGCACGATTGCGACGACAGGCGACCCATCCACCTCCGCCAGGAGAGTCTTGAAGACCGTCGCCGGGTCGAGGCCGAGTGCCTCAGCGGCCTCCATGCCGAAGCTCTCAGCCGCGGGATCGTGCGTGTAGACGTGCACCGTGTGCGCGATGCCCGTGCGCTGCAGGGCGACAAGCGCGGGGGTGCCCGCCGGGGACTTCTTGGCCATCAGTTGGCGCCAAAGGGCTCGCGTGCAAGGTCGATCGCGGGCAGTGAGGGGATCTGCTCAATGAGGGCGGTCTCGTCGCGGAGGAAGGCCAGCTCGGCGCGCAGCCGCGCCGTGTCGTCGTCGGCCTCCAAGAAGCTCTGTCGTGTCGCGAGGTCGGCCACGACGGCGGCGCCGACGAGATAGGACAGGACACGCGGGTCGTCCGGCAGGTCCGTGTCGTCCTCCTCATCCGTGAGCAGCTCGCGGTAGGCCTGGAATCGACCGGCCACGGACAGGGCGAGGGGCGCACTGGCGTCGCCGGACTCCTCCTCCAGCCATTCCACTCGCGCCTGCGCGTAGGGCTTGCCGTCGATCAACTCCAGGACGCGGAAGCGCGAGGTGCCCACGGTGACGATGTCCGATCGGCCATCGGGCAGCGTCGTGGCCTCGCGAAGCGCGGCAAACGTGCCCACGTCGTGCAGGGCATGGACGCCATCGGCACCGACTTCGTGCCCCTCGCGGATCGCGACGACGCCGAATCCGCGGTCGTCCTCGTGCTGGCCCTCGAGGTCGGCAATGAGCTGGCGGTAGCGGGGCTCGAAGATGTGCAGTGGCAGGACAAGTCCGGGCACCAGCACGCTGGAGAGCGGGAAGAGCGGGATGACTCGTGCCGATGTCACATTGGCAGGCTAGACCTACAATCATGGCCATGATCCAGCGGATCGACCTGCGCGGCTCCGATGCGGACCCGCGCACCGTCCTGCCCCGGGCCGCCATCGACGTGGAAGAGGCGACCGCCAACGTCCTACCCATCGTGCGCGATGTCCAGGCACGGGGGGCTGATGCCGTCCTGGACTGGACCGAGCGCTTCGACGGGGTCCGCCCGGCTCACCTGCGCGTCCCCCCGGAGGCCATCGCCGTGGCGGTGGCCGAGCTGGATCCCGCGGTCCGCGCCGCCCTGGAGGAGTCGATCCGGCGCGCACGCATCGTGCACTCCGACCAGGTCCGCTCCGAGACGACCACCACGGTGGTGCCCGGCGGCACGGTCACCGAGCGGTGGGTGCCGGTTGCCCGCGTGGGTCTCTATGTCCCCGGAGGGCGTGCCGTCTACCCCAGCAGTGTGGTGATGAACGTCGTCCCGGCCCAGATCGCGGGTGTGGAGTCGCTGTGCGTCGTCTCGCCAGCCCAGGCCGACCACGGGGGCCTGCCGCATCCCACGATCCTCGCGGCGTGCGGTCTCCTCGGAGTGGACGAGGTCTACGCCGCAGGCGGCGCGCAGGCGGTGGCGATGCTCGCCTACGGCGTCGACCTTCCGGAGGGCGGTCGCTGCGAGCCCGTCGACATGGTGACCGGACCCGGCAACGTGTGGGTGACGGCCGCCAAGCGCGTGCTCAAGGGGCAGATTGGCATCGACTCCGAGGCGGGGCCGACCGAGGTTGCCGTCCTGGCTGACGACAGTGCCGACGCGACTCACGTGGCCGCCGACCTCATCAGCCAGGCCGAGCACGACACCCTGGCGGCGGCGGTGCTCGTCACCACCTCGCCGGACCTCGCCGACGCCGTGGAGCGCGAGGTCGGTGAGCAACTCGCGCGGACCAAGCACGTGGAGCGCATCAGCGAGGCACTGGCTGGTCCGCAGAGTGGCATCGTCCTCGTGGACGACGTCGCCCAGGGCCTGCGGGTCGTCGACGCCTACGCCGCTGAGCACCTGGAGATCCACACGCGCGACGCCCGGTCCGTCGCCGAGCGAGTGCGCAACGCCGGTGCGATCTTCGTCGGCACCCACGCGCCCGTCTCGCTGGGCGACTACTGCGCGGGCTCCAATCACGTGCTGCCCACGGGCGGTTCCGCGGCACACGCGTCGGGCCTGTCGGTGCAGACCTTCCTCAGGGGGATCCACATCATCGACTACGACCGCGCAGCGCTCGAGGATGTCGCCGACCACGTCGTCGCGCTTGCTCTCGCGGAGGATCTGCCGGGCCATGCGGCCGCCATCACGATCCGGCTCCCGGGCTGACGAGGCCGCCATGACGTGGTCGCCTCCCGTGCGCGAGGAGCTTCGAGGGGCGAGCCCCTACGGCGCGCCTCAACTCGATGTGGCCGTGCGCCTGAACACCAACGAGAATCCCTTCCCGCCCTCACCTGAGCTCGCCGCGCGCATCGGGCAGGCGGCAGCCGCGGCCGCGCTCGAGCTGAATCGCTACCCCGATCGCGAGGCGTGGTCACTGCGCGAGGATCTCGCGGCGTACCTCCTGCGCGAGTCGGCCGTCGCGGTCGACCCCGCGATGGTGTGGCCCGCCAACGGCTCCAACGAGGTGATGCAGCACGTCTTCTCCGCCTTCGGTGGCCCGGGTCGCCTGGCCATGGCTTTCTCGCCGACCTACTCGATGTACGAGCAGTACGCGCGCGACACCCTGACGCGCTATCGCACTGTCGGCAGGCGCCCGGACTTCGGGCTCGATGCAGCCATGGTCGTGGCGGCGATGATCGGCGGGTCCCCTGACATCGTCGTGCTCACCTCGCCCAACAACCCCACGGGCACGGCCCTCACGCTCGACGTCGTCTCCGCCGCGTGTGCGATGTCGACGGGGATCGTGGTCGTCGATGAGGCCTACGCGGAGTTCCGCCGACCGGGCACTGCGACAGCGCTCACCCTCCTGGAGGCGCATCCCAACCTCGTGGTGACGCGCACCATGAGCAAGGCCTTCGCTCTCGCGGGGGCGCGGGTCGGATACGCCGTGGCATCGCCGGAGGTGATCGACTCCCTGCGACTGGTGCGGCTGCCCTACCACCTGTCGAGCATCACCCAGGCCGTCGCGCGGGCGGCCCTGGAGTCCAGCGACGAGCTGCTCGGACAGGTCGACCTGCTGCGCTCCGAGCGCGATGACCTCGTCGCGTGGCTCCGCGCAGCCGGCTTCCAGGCGGTTGACTCCGATGCCAACTTCATCCTGATGGGGGAGTTCGCCGACCGCCATCGCGCGTGGCAGGAGCTCCTCGACCGGGGCGTGCTCGTCAGGGAGGTGGGACCTGACGGCTGGCTCCGCGTCACCGTCGGGACGCCGCAGGACAACATCGCCCTCCGCGCGGCCCTCGGCGAGGTGGTCGGCATGGACGGCATGATGGTGCCCCCTGCCGAGGGTGACGGCAGCACGGATGGAGGCACCGCATGAGTCGCACCGGTCGCGTGGAGCGCACGACCAAGGAGAGCAGCGTGCTCGTCGAGATCGACCTCGACGGGTCCGGGCGCACCGACGTCCAGACGGGCGTGCCCTTCTACGACCACATGCTCAGCCAGCTCGGCAAGCACGGGGGTTTTGATCTCACCGTGCGCACGACCGGTGACCTCGAGGTGGATGCGCACCACACCGTGGAAGACACGTCCCTGGCCGTCGGGTCAGCCTTCCGGGAGGCGCTCGGCGATGCCGCGGGCACGCGGCGCTTCGGTGACTCGCTCGTGCCCCTCGACGAGTCCCTGTGCCAGTGCGCGGTCGATCTCTCCGGCCGGCCCTACCTCGTCCACGTCGAGCCGGAGATCGTCGAGCTCATCGGGACCTACGACACCACCCTCACGCGCCACATCTTCGAGTCCTTCGTGGCCACCGCGCAGATCACGCTGCACGTGCGCGTGCTCAATGGACGCAATGCGCACCATGTCGTGGAGGCGCAGTTCAAGGCCTTTGCGCGCGCTCTGCGCGATGCCGTCGCGCTGGACCCACGCGTCGTCGGGGTGCCCTCGACGAAGGGCACGCTGTCGAGCCACGAGTCAGCGGAGCAGTAATGGGCTGGACCGCCGTACTCCTGCTGGCCCTCGCCGCCTTCCTCGCGGGCGGGGTCTACTCCTTCGCCAAGCAGGGCAAGCGCAATGCCGCCGTGATCCTCGGGATCCTCGCGGCGATGGCGCTCGTCGGCGGCGCGCTCTACGCCTGGGGCGCCATCTAATGACGTCGGTCGTCGTCCTCGACTACGGCTCCGGCAATGTGCGCTCGGCGCAGCGCGCGCTCGAGCAGGTCGGAGCCTCTGTGGAGGTGACCGCCGACGTCGACGCGGTCATGGCGGCCGACGGGCTCGTGGTGCCGGGCGTGGGGGCGTTCGCCGCGTGCATGTCTGGATTGACCGCGGTGGACGGCCCCAAGCTCATCGGCCGCCGACTGGCAGGTGGGCGACCCGTGCTGGGTATCTGCGTGGGCATGCAGGTGCTCTTCGACGCGGGTGTGGAGCACGGCGTCGAGACGGCTGGGCTAGGGGAATGGCCCGGAATCGTCGAGCGACTGCACGCCGACGTGCTGCCGCACATGGGATGGAACACCGTGGCGCCGCCCGAGGGATCGCGGATGTTCGAGGGCGTGCGCGAGGACTACTTCTACTTCGTGCACTCCTACGGCGTGCTCGACTGGACGCTGCCCGCCTCGGGCCGCATGACCGCGCCCCTCGTGACGTGGACCGACTACGGCACGCCCTTTGTCTCTGCGGTCGAAAACGGCCCCCTGTGGGCGACGCAGTTCCACCCGGAGAAGTCCGGTGATGCGGGTGCACGCGTGCTGCGCAACTGGCTCGAGACGTTGGACTAGTCATGGCGAAGCAGAGAGCGCGCAAGCGTGCCGAACGCGAGGCCGCGGCCGAGAAGGAGCGCGAGCAGCGGGCGCGTCGTCGGGCGCGCAAGGAACGCGTCGAGCGTGTGCGCAGCTCAGTTGCCTCGGCGATCCCGGACCGCCCGAGGGTCGCCCCGGGCCTGCTGGCACGTCGTCGTCGGCGCCGTATCGTGGCGTTCCTCCTCGGCATCGCGCTGATCCAGGTCATCGCGTGGCCGCTCCTGCCGACCTGGAGCGGTCGCCTCGTCGTCCTCGGGCTCACCCTGCTCGCCGCACCGGTCGTCTGGGTCCTGTCCTTCGGTCGCGTGTAGGGACCGGCCGATCCCCTACCCTCGCTCCATGCAGGTCACCTCCGGGCAGGTCGGCCGCGTGTATGTCAGCCACGCGTGGGCCGGATCCCGCCTGCGCAGCGCTGTCCGGCTAGCCCTCGGCACGACGCTGGGAGTCATCTCCCTCGCCGTGCACGTGGCCGATCTGAAGGGCACGCCGCTGGCCGTGGCGACCGTGCTCGGCGGCGCCGTATGGATCGCCCTCTTCGGGGTGATCCTGGGGACGCTGGTCCGCGGCGGCTTCCGCTGGCCAACATGGCGTGAGTCCGTGCCGTCCCTCCTGCTGCTCGTCAGCGTCCTCATCGCGCGATTCAGCTGGCTGGGGCTGTTCTCGGGGGACGTGGCGGTCGCCTGCTTCATCGCCTTCTACCTCATCGAGTTGCGGGGCGTCGTGCGCTCGAGCCCGGGCTGGTACGCCGCCCTGGCCATCGCGGGCATCTCGATCCTGGCCTCACTGGCGATGGCCGAGGTCGAGGCTGACCACCCGAACGCAACCATCAGGGACGGTGGGTCCGCACTGCTGTGGGCCATGGGCCAGCTCTTCCGGTTCGGTGTGCTCGTCAACGAGCGACCGGTCACGCAAACCGG
>VGBQ01000156.1 GCA_016870425.1 Actinomycetota bacterium
AGGCCATGGCGGCGAGGGCGGTGGAGTTGGTGTTGGGTCCGGTGTAACTGGAGAGGTCAGGCCCCGTGCACGGCACTGCCGTGTCGGCTCGGAATGCGGAGAACGAACCGTCCGCGCACTGCTGGCGCAGGAGCCACCGCACCGCGAGTGGGGGCACCGTGGCATCCACGGCGACGAGACCGAGGACAGCCGTCGCCTGGCGATCGACCCCGTCGTACGTCGGGTCCTGAGGGCCGAAGAGACCGCGATACGCGGGGTCCACGGCGTGGGCCGGCGCAGACGCGAGACCCAGCATCACGCCGAGCGAGAGAATGAGAATGAGGGTGATGAGGGCGCGGAGAGAAGCCCTCATGGTGCCGGGGGCACCGGTGACTGCATGCATGTGCACTCCAGGGTGAGCGACCCACTTGATGCGGCCGGCCACCTGCGGGCTGAGCCCGCCTGTGCCGCCACATCCCGTAGACCTCGACGGGCGCGAGGCGGCAGTTGCCGGCTCGCGAGGCGCTCGCGCCCGCCAGGTGCTCCGACTTGCCGCGCTACGGCGACTCACGGTTGCGGGTCAGCGCCGGATTTGCACCGGCTTCCCCTGGACATCGGGCGCGTCTTCAGTTGTGGGGTCATCCGACCACGGAGGTGGCGGGTGAGTCAAAGGCCCGCGCGCGATGGGCGAGTCGGCGTACCTTCGGACCCATGGCATGGACGTGGATCTACACCGATCTCCAGGGCAACCCGGTCGCCGATCTGCCGGCGGCGGCGGTCATGACGCCCTTCCCCTCGCAATCGGACGCGGAGACCTGGCTGGGCGAGACCTGGAAGGACCTCCTCGACGGCGGCGTCGACGCCGTGGTGCTGTGGGAGGACGACCGCCAGGTCTACGGGCCCATGAGCCTGCACCCCACGGCCTGACGGGCAGCGCCCTAGGCGCGGTGGGTCCGGGGCTCCTCGGGTGTCTCCCCGCGCCGCACGCGCGGCGGCGGGAGACGGAAGCGTCGCAGTTGAAGCGTGCGCAGTCCGGCGTACCACATCGCGCCCTTGCGCTCGGCCTTGTCCGGGAATCTCTTGCGCAGCGCGGAGTTCAGCCGCACCAGCAGGAAGATCTCGTCGAACGCCACGATGGCGATGAGCGCCATCCAGGAGATGGAGACGGCCAACTGCACGACGGGGTTGGGGATGAAGCCCATCACGAGCACGGCCAGCGCCACGAAGATGAAGTACTCCGCGATGGTGAAGCGGCTGTCGACGAAATCCCGGACGTAGCGACGCACCGGCCCCTGGTCGCGAAGCGGCAGCGCACGCTCGTCGCCGGCCATGATCGCCGCACGCTGCTGGGCCCGGGCGTCCCTATCGCGGTCTCGAGCCGCCTTGCGGGCGGCCTTGGGGTCCTTGGGCAGGCGCAGAGACTGCTTGCGGGCGGCCTCGGCCTCCTTGCGGGAGGGGGTCGGGCGGCCCTTGCCCGTGCCACTGGGCTCGGGGGCGCCGGGCTCCTCGACGGGGGCTGCCTGCTTGCGTCCGAACATCTGGGCAATCTATCGCCGTCTCGGGCCGGGGCGCGACGGCGGCGGGTCACCCCTAGTCTGGAGGGAGATCGCCACCCGACGGGTGGTCGCCCGGCAGGAGGACACCATGGGTCTGTGGCAGCGCTTCAAGCTCATCTTCGCCTCGAAGGCCAATAAGGCCCTCAACAAGGCAGAGGATCCCCGCGAGACGCTCGACTATTCCTACGAGAAGCAGCTGGAGCTGCTCCAGAAGGTACGTCGGGGGGTCGCCGACGTCGCCACGAGCCGCAAGCGCATCGAGCTCCAGATCCAAAACCTCGCGCAGCAGACCGACAAGCTCACGGCTCAGGCCAAGGCTGCCCTGGCAGGTGGACGCGAGGATCTTGCGCGCGAGGCCCTCACCCGCAAGAGCGGTCTGCAGACTCAGATCGCTGACCTGCAGGTGCAACTGGCTCAACTCCAGGACCAGGAGGAGAAGCTCATCGCGGCCTCTCAGCAGTTGCAGGCCAAGGTCGATGCCTTCCGCACCAAGAAGGAGACCATCAAGGCGACCTACTCCGCTGCTGAGGCGCAGACGAAGATCAACGAGGCATTCGCGGGCATCTCCAGCGAGCTCGGCGACGTGGGCCTGGCGGTCCAGCGGGCCGAGGACAAGACGGCCGAGATGCAGGCACGGGCGGGCGCCATCGACGAGCTCGTCGCCTCCGGCGCACTCGAGGATGTCTCGAGTACCGGCAAGGACAACCTCACGATCGAGCTCGAGCGCATGGCCAGCCAGAGCCAGGTCGATGACGAGCTGGCTCAGATGCGGCTCGAGCTGGGTTCGGGCGGCAATCCCGCTGCGATCGAGGGCGACAAGGCCTAGGGGGCTCTCGACTCGACATGGCTCGCACGCGATACGGCACCGACCGGGGCCTCACTGCTCGCATGTTCGGGACGATGTTCGGCCTCGGCCTGCTCTACGTCGTCCTGGCCGCGGTGATGTACGCGCTCGGGGTCAGCGCCATCTGGGTCCTGGGCATCAGCGCTGCGCTGCTCTTCGGGCAGTGGTGGTTCTCCGACTCCCTCGCGATGGGAGCCATGCGCGCCCACGTCGTCACGCCGGAGCAGGCACCGCAACTGCACGGTCTCGTCGATCGCCTGTGCGCGATGGCGGACATGGAGAAGCCGCGCATCGCCATCGCCGACAATGACGCACCCAATGCCTTCGCCACGGGCCGCACCGCGAAGCGCTCCGTGGTTGTCGTGACGACGGGCCTGCTGCGCCGGCTAGATCGCGATGAGCTCGAAGGCGTCCTGGCCCACGAGCTGTCGCACGTCGCGCACAAGGACGTGACGGTGATGACGATCGCATCCTTCAGTGCGATTCTCGCGGGCTTCATGGTGCGCTCGGCCATGTGGGGATCCATGATGCGCGACCGCCGCGACCAGAACACCGCCCTGGTCTTCTTCGCCGTGATGATCGTGAGCGTCCTCGTCTACCTGATCTCCTATCTCCTCATCAACGCCCTCTCTCGATATCGCGAGCTCGGTGCCGATCGCGGAGCCGCACTCATTACCGGCAAGCCGAGTGCGCTGGCTACCGCCCTGCAGAAGGTCACCGGAGACATGGCCAGCATCCCCACGCGTGACCTGCGCCAGATGGAGCCGGTCCAGGCCTTCGCGTTCGTGCCGGCCTTCTCCAAGGGCCGGGGCGGGCGCGGATTCGGTCTGGAAAGCTTGCTGTCCACGCATCCGCCCCTGCAGAAGCGACTGGAGCAGCTCGCGCGCATCGCGGCCGAGATGGGCCAGCGCTAGTGGGTTTCCTCGATGGCCTGCTCGGGCGCCGCAAGCCCGCGCGACCCAACCTGGATGCGCTCTTCGCGATCCCGTCGGCCGCCATCACCCTGCAGGTGTCCATGGACCTGGTGTCGACCGGTCAGGGTGCGGTGGCCTTCCGATCGGTCGAGGGCCGTGCGTTCGCCGACATCGAGGCCGAGGTGAGGGCCCTGCTCGACGCCGATGGTGGTCCACCGGTCACGGTCGTGGTCGACCACTACGGCTACACCTGGATCGTGGTGTCGACCGATCCTCCGGATGTCAGCGCGGTCGTCACCGACCTGCACGCCGTCAACTCGACGCTGGCCGATAGTGGCTTCGGGCCGCAGTTGCTGTGCTCCATCGTGCCCTTCCGCGATCCCCGGGGGGTGACCCTGGCACTCATCTACCTGTACAAGCGCGGCACCTTCTATCCCTTCGTTCCCCAGCCGGATGAGCGGCGGGATTCGATCCTGGAGCTCCAGGCTCGCGACATGCTTCGAGGTGAGTTGCCGTGGGAGAGTGACCTCAGTCGCTGGTTCCCGGTCTGGGACGCCCCGGGGATCGATCAGCGGTAGTCGGCGGTCAAGGGGAGCTCATGCGCCGCTGGATCACCGCCATCGCCGCCGCGGTCGTGGGCATCTCCGGGACCCTGGTGGCGCCCGTGCACCTCGCGTCCGCGGCCGATCGCCCCGAATTGCGCTCGATCATCGCCGGCGCGCGTCAGGCAAACCAGGCGACGGCCAAGGTCATCCCGCGCCTCACCGTCGAAGATGCACGCCTGGCGCGTGAGCGGCTGGGGCTCCTGCGCGACCGAGCCTCCGTGCTGTCCGACGATCTGTCCGGGTCATCGGGGCCTGTGTCGCCCTCACTGCAGACGCGCATCCGCACCCTGGGTAGCCAGGCGTCGGCGCTGCGCGCCGGTGCGGACGCCGCGAGCGCGGGCATCTCGGTGCTAGGCGAGGTACGACGTCTTGCACTCGAAGGCCTGCGCCAAGGGATCGACGGTGGCTTCCGCACGAACTTCGATGCCGAGCAGTACCGATGGTCTGCAGCGGGCGCCCATGCCCTTGCCGATCTCACGGTCGCTCGTGCGGCAATGACCTCGCTCACGCCTCCACGGCGAGCAGCGTCAGCCCGCAAGGCACTGCAGCAGGCCCGATCCGGCGTCACGCCCGCACCCGTCGCGGGGTGGATCCCCCTCCCTGGCGGGTGCGCCCTGCCTCCGGCTTCCATGACCGACTTCCTGCCGGCGCCCGGCACCGCCGCTCCACGCCTGTGGACCACCCCGCAGGGCATCGACGCGCACCGTGCCCAGTTGGCGTCGCCCACTCCGGCGCTCTCGGCGGCGTACGCCAAGACGATGCGTCAGGCCACGGTGCTGTCGCTCCAGTCGGGGGAGCCCGCAGGTGTCTCGGAGGTCACCAAGCGAGTGCTCACGGTCGGCTACGCGTGGCTGATGACCTCGGACGCGGCGTACCACGACGCCCTCATGGCCGACGCGCGCATGCTCACGGACGCGAAGCCGAGGGAGGCGGTGGATGAAGCCAAGGAGGCACTCGTGCTCGCCACGGCGGTCGACTGGCTCAGCGCCTCGCGCGAGAGCGTCTCCGTCGACGGTGGACCGAGCACTCTTGAGGCTGCACGGCAGGTCCTGAAGATCCGGACTATGGGCTCCATCGGCTGCTCGCTCGCACTGGGGGAGACCATCGCCGTGGACAAGCTCAACAAGTCCGTGATCATCGGATCCGGTGTCGTCATGAGCGCCCTGGCCCTCGCCGACGATCCGCTGTGGCGTCCCGGTCTGGCAGCGGCGGTGCGCGCGGGCCTGGCGGGTGCTCGATCCGGTCTCGACGTGCTCAACGTCGATGGCGGCTCCCCGGAGGGGCCGGTCTACTGGAACTTCCAGACGGTGCCCGCAGCCGGCTTGCTCTCGAGCATCGATGCGACCCTTCCCTCGCGCACTGTCGCTCGCGTGCCCTCGCTGGTCAAGGCGGGGCGGTTCGCGCTGCAGATGGCGGCGCCGGCGCTCTCGGGTGACCGCGAGACGACGCGATATTCCGACGCTCGCGACACCGTGCTGAGGTGCACACTGCCCGCCTGGATCGCGGGCCGGTACGGCGATCCCGATGCCATCACCGTCGCCATCGAAGGGCAGTTGCGACAGGGTGTTGAACTGCTGTGGTGGCCGCGCGACGAGGTGAACGCCCCCGTGCAGGATGCGGCGTTCCCCGCGAGTGGCGTGGCTGTCCTGCGCTCGGGCGAGGCAACCGCGTGGCTGCTCGGTCAGCCGGAGTTGACCAACCACACGCAACTCGACGCCGGGGGAGTGACGGTGCGTGTGAGTGGTGTGGACTGGTCGCTCGATGCCGGCTACGGAGTGGAGGGGCCCGGCTACTCCGAGGACAGGCCCGACGGCCGCCGCTGGACCTATCCGCAGACTCAGCCCGCGTGGCACTCGACGGTGCGCACCGTCGTGTCGGCGTCCGATGTGGGCCAGGTCGTCGGTGCCACCGCGCCGGTGGCCCTCCGCGCCGGGTCTGCGGTGGTGGACCTCACCAGGGTCTTGCAGGGAGCGACGCAGGCCCAGAGGCGCATCTCCCTCACCGCCTCCCAACTCACCATC
>VGBQ01000157.1 GCA_016870425.1 Actinomycetota bacterium
GATCACGACAGCGCGTGCGTGTGATGACACGTGACACCTCCGTGGGTTGGGGCAAACCTAGATGGCGGGTGTTGACACCGTCAGAGTGCTGTGGCAATATTCGTACATACGTTCGATTATGTGGGCGTATCAGGTGTCGCTAGCAGTGCAGTCCACGGCGACAAGGTCAATAGCGGGGCAGCTGGCCGGGCCCCGCGCCGAGAGCGTTCCCCTGTGATTGGGGCGATGCGCACCGGTGCGTGAAGTGTGGAGCGCCTTCCGTACGCCGACCCGTTGACCCTGCCCCGTTGACCCTGCCCTGGAGCGCCATGACGGCCCTGCTTGATCTCGACGCCAACGTCGCGCTGTCCCATGCGCTGACGCTGGCGGAGGAGGCGGCCGCTGCGCTCGCGGAGATCCCTATGGATGCCGTGATGGGCGTGGGCCTGGGCGAGGAGATGGTGCGACTGCGCAGTGTCACGAGGCAGTTGGAGGCGACGACGTCGGCCTTGAGTCGGCGGTTTGCCACTTCCCTGGAGTGGGAGGCCGACGGTGCTCGCAGCGCGGTGCGGTGGCTCTACGGCCAGGGCAACGACTCGTGGACGGACACCCGAGCGCTCGTCGATCGTGGTGTCCTGGTGGAGGCGTTCCCGCAGATGGGTGACGCCTGGCGCCGCGGCGAGATCTCTGCGCAGCACGTCGACGCGCTCGGCCGCATCGGTCGGCGCTACCCCAGCCTTCGCGGTGGTCTTGCCGCTGCCGATGCTGCGATTGCCGACGCGGCCCGCTCCTGTGAGCCGCGGGAGTTCTATCAGCGGCTGCGCCAGATGTGCCACAACGTCGATCCCGATGCGGTCGATGAGCGCGACCGCGAGCGCTCCACCGGACTCCACGTGTCGCTCATGCTGGACGGCTTCGTGCGTGTCGACGGCACGCTCGACCCCGTGCTGGGCGCCCGTCTGATCGCGGCCCTGGAGTCGGGACGTCGTGACATCCCCCTGCCTTCTGACACGCCCTGCGCCCCGGACCCCTGGTCCGCGCAAGCGCTGGGCGCCGAGCCCACCGCAGCGCGCGACTCGCGCCCGCTCTCGCAGCGCAACCTCGATGCCCTCGGGCGCATCCTCGATGCCGCCGGCGCGGCCACGGGTGATCTCGCGTTGCCACTCGTCTCCGGCGAGCGCCCGACGGTCAATGTCACCGTCCCCGTCGAGGCCCTCATCGACCCGTCCTCGCACGAGGCAGGGTGGTTGGAGCGCTTCGGCGTGCCGACGACCATGGTCACCGGGGCCGCCGCCCGCCGGTTGGCCTGCGATGCCTCCATGCGTCCGCTCCTGGTGGACCGCCACGGACAACTTGTCGCCATGATGCCCAAGGTCCGCGTGGTGCACCCCGCCTTGCGGCGGGCGGTGTTCATCCGGGACGTGCGTTGCCGCTTCACCGGCTGCCGTTCACGGATCGACGAGGTCCATCACATTCGCTACTTCCGCCACGGCGGTGAGACCGTGCTGGCGAATCTCGTCGGACTGTGCTGGCATCACCATCACGTCATACACGACACCGGCTGGCACATCGAGGGCGATCCGGGAGGCCGTGTGATCTTCCGATCGGCCCGTGGGCGGGAGTTGACGAGCGACCCACCTGACCTCTAGCTACACCAGCCAGGCAGGGGCATAGTTCGGATCGGTGATGCCGGGGCGGTCCAGTGCGAAGACCGGATCCGTCGTCTCTCCGAGCGCGAGTGCGGTGAGCATCTCCCCGAAGGCGGGCGCGAACTTGAAGCCGTGGGCGGCACCGAGGCCGACGGTCACGCGTTCATGCCCCGGCACGGGCGAGAGCACGAAGTCGCGGTCAGCGGTGAGGGTATACAGGCAGCGCTTGGAGCGCACCGGCTCGCCGATCCCCGCGAAGTTCGATCGCAGGAAGCCCATGAGCCGATCGAGCATGGCGGCATCGAGCTCACCGGAGCGATGGTCGCCGGTGACGACGGGACCGCCGCAGTCTTCGGCAGCCTTCATCGTGGGCTCGCCGTAGCAGGGGAATCCGTAGAAGCTCGGGTCGTCCATCCAGATCCACAGCGGGATATCAAAGTAATCGGTGGGCACGTCGACATAGGTGATCTGCTCCTCGGTGACCGTGAGCGGGATATCCCAGCCGAGGGGGCGGATGAGTTCGGCCGTCCAGGCATCGGCGGTGACGACGACTCGATCAGCGGAGTAGGTGCCGGCGGAAGTGACGAGGGTGACCGAGTCAGGCCCGGGCAGGATCGCCTCCACGCGCGTGCGGTCACGCAATTGCGCACCGCGCTCGCGCGCGAGGCGCTGCATCGTGGCGGTGCCGAGTGCGGCAGGGACGATGCTCGAGCGTTCCTGGTAGAGGCCGATGGTGCCCTCCGGCGGAGTGAAGACCGGCCAGCGCGCGTGGACATCGTCGATGAGTTCGTAGGGGATGGCGTGGGCATCCAGGCTGGATGTGTACGTCGACATATCGATCGCGGCGTTCGGCGGGAAGAGATCGACACCGCCGGTGCGCGTGACGAGGTGTACGCCGGAGTCCGCTTCGAGGCGCTCCCACGCGTCGTAGGCGTGGAAGGTGAGCCCGACGTAGTGCGGTGTGTGGTAGCTGTGGCGCAGGATTCGCGACGTGTCATGGGATGCACCGCGCTCGTGGCCGAGCTCGAACTGCTCGAAGCCGACGACGGAGAGTCCCTGGCGCGTGGCCGCCCACGCGGTGGCGCTGCCCATGGAGCCGAGTCCGACGATGGCGAGATCCGTCACGGCTGACAGCGTAGGGGCAGCGGATCACGAGGACATCCCGCCCGGTGCCGTGACACACTCCCTCCGTGAAGATGCGCTACCCGCTCGTCGCCTCGCTGGTCGCCTGCATTGCCATCTCGATGACGAGCTCGGCAACGGCCGAGGAGGCCACGACCACGCTCATCACGGAGACCATCTGGGTCGGTGAGTCCGGAGTGAAGTCCGGCACCACCCTCACTGTCGGAGTGCGGGAATTCGTCCAGCCATCTCTCTTCTGCTCCGGAGACGGCTGCGTGGGGTCTCGCCCGGCACGGGTGCAGATCCAGAAGACCATCAAGAAGAGGTTGCGATGGGTGACCTTCGCCAGCGGCACGCTCGACAGTCTGAAGATCTACAACCAGCCGGCGCCGGCGCTGGACACCCGTCGGCCGGCAGTGTTCACGCTGCGCACGGTGCTGCCCGCGGATGACACGTTCGCGCAGGTCGTCTCGCCGGTAGTGACGGTCAAGGTGCTCCCCGCGACGAAGGTCACCGTGGCTCCCGGGGGCCTCCTGACGAAGTCACCCGGCTCGGGCGCGTGGGAGATCACCCCAGGCGAGGGCACGATCAGCATCACCACGCGGCCCGCGGCTGCTGGGCGGCAGTTCATCGTGCGCTGGTTTTCCCCGGAGGGCGAGCCCATCGTCACTCGGGCCAAGACGGATTCCCGCGGCCGCGCCACGATCACGATGACCGCGCAAGCCGACATTCTGTACGCGGTGGAGTTGCTGCCGACACGACAGCGCGCCGGCTGGAGCGTCTACGCGTGGGGCACCCCCGCCGTCTCAGCGGAAGCCTTCCTCAGATGAAATGACTGCTCGCTGTCGTCATCGCCGCGCTCCTCGTGGCTCCAGCGGCAGGTCGGCGTCCCGTCATGAGGGAACTGAGACCTCGCGCCGTCCGCCTAGTCGCCAAGTCGGCTCAGCAGCCAGCGGCGGATATCGAGCGAGTCATCCTCCATGGGGGCGTACCAGCCACCGGTGAAGTAGCGCGATGACATCCCGCGCTGCACCGATTCGCAGATAGCCCAGTCCTGCCGGTTGACCAGATCCCATAGGTCACCGGCGTCGGAGGGATCGAAGGTGCCCTTCGCCGTCTCAGTCGGATGGAAGAGCAGGTCGCACACGATGCGAGTGCGATCGACGGCGAGCGGGGTGAGCAGGAATGCGGCAGCGTGCTCAGCGGAGAGGCTGAGCAGGAGGTTGGGGTAGATGAGTTCGCCCTTGTGGCGCACGCGCTCATGCTCATCGAGGTCGGGGAAGGGCGCGCGGTCCGACGTACCACTCATGGTGAAGGTCCATGCTCCCTCGCGATGGGGTACGCCGTCCTCCCACGGGATATCGATCCCGCCGCCGGCGAAGGCCGGGACGAGTCGGCTCAGTTCGGGGTGCACTGGGCCGCAGTGGTAGCACTCGTTGTAGTTCTCTGCGATGACCTTCCAGTTGGCGGCCACGTCGTAGGTGAAGCGCAGGCCGAGGCGGAGATCGGCGAGCGGATAGCGACGGATGCGCTCCGGGACAGGGCCGAGCTGCTCGAGCAGGGTCGTGCGCGGGGACTCCGCGACCCACAGCCAGCCGCCCCAGGTGTCCGCGGCGAGCGAGGTGAGGGCGAACGCCGCAGGGTCGATGCCGTCGGCATGCGGTGCGTGCATGAGCGAGCCGTCGAGGGCATACGTCCACGAGTGATAGGGGCACCGCAGCGCCTTCGCACCGCACGGAGGAGCGTCGGCCGGCATGAGCTGCGATCCGCGGTGGCGACAGACATTGGCGTGGGCGTGGAGCTCGCCGTCGTGCGTGACGATGATCGACTCGCCGTGGAAGTCGAGTACGACGACCCGATCGGGTTGGTCCAGCCCGAGCTCGTCCAGGCGACCCATGCACGTCCACTCGTGGCGCAGCATCTCGCGCTCGCGAGCGAACATCGACGGATCGACGTAGTGCTCGCGGGGAAGGGCGGCCTCCATGGCCAGATCATGCCATTACGCCCTGGGGAAGGACTGCTCCCACGTGCGCTCGCGGATGACCTCGTCGCCGTCCCAGACCGTGAGATGAATGCGCAGGTCGTAGGAGTCGCCGGCAGTCATCAGGTCCATGACGGATCGGGTGGTCGCGGTGACCGCCTCGGTCGTGTCAGTGGCGGTGAAGCGCAGGGCGAACTCCACATCGGAGTGGGCGTGCTGGGCGAAGGTGCGCTCATCGACGCTCACCCAGCCGTCATAGCGCTCGCTGCCGGAGCCGAAGGGCGTCTCGTAGTCCGACGTCGAGCCGACGACCGCGCGCGTGATGCCTCGGGCGACATCGCGCTCAATGCGCCAGGTGATGCCGTCGGTGTCCTCGCTGGACTCCGGATTCCCGGGGGCGAAGTCGGGCACAGGCGCAGCGGGATCCGGCTCGTAGATGGGCAGGGTCAGGGTCGCGTCGCGCAGGGTGAGGAATCCGGGGCCGCCGGGGGCGACGACATTGGGCCAGTCCGCTCCGGCGACACTCACGCGCAGCGTGCGACCGGGGAGCCAGCGGTACGCCGTCGCCTCGAGCTCGACGTCCACCTCGCCGTCGGGATCGATGAGGAGCGTGCCGCGCGAGACGAGGGTCGACGTACCGTCCTCATCCACATCGCACAGGCGCACCGCGATGATCGGGTGCGGGCAGGTGGCGGTGACGTGCGCGCGCAGGTGCGCGTGACCGGCGATCTCGAGCGGGTCGGTGACGGGCAAGTCCCAGGTCATCGACTTCGCATCGTCCACCCGCTGGTCGCCGGACTGGCCGTAGGGCAGATGACCGGCGCACGAGATCCACGCGTCGATGCCGACCTCAGGTCGCACGGCGTAGGGCGGACGATCGTCGAGGGGGAACTCGCGTGGTTGCGTGCGCTGCCACGTGTCCGCGCGCCACTCCCCCGGCACGATGTCGAGAGTCGGACTCGGTGCGTGCGAGAAGCGGCAGTACCAGGCGTGCGGGAGTGACCACTCGGGCAGCGATGCGGGCGCACCGGGCGGGGTCCCCAGATGCTCGGCGAAGAACGCCGCCATCTGCGGCACGTGATCGATGCGCGGTCCGGGAGCACTGGAGGTGGGGGCCGCGTGCGACCAGGGCCCCGCGAGCAGGCGCGTGG
>VGBQ01000158.1 GCA_016870425.1 Actinomycetota bacterium
ACCGACGTGGAGATCCTGCCGCTCTTCGCCCCCGCCGATGGCGAGCTCGACTGGGATGCGACGACGCGCACGCTCCTGTGCCGGTGGACGGCGTGCACGATGGGCGGCACTGCGGTCACGGTGCCGATCAACGGCGTGCGCCGTACGGTGCGCGGCCTGCGCGTGGTGGCAGGTTCGGTCACGTCCGAGCAGCCGGGCACCGTGCTGTCATCGCTGGGCAGCGACCACATCGTCGCGGCGCAGGATGGCCTTGTGCTCGCCGAAGTGGACTAGACGTCCCACCAGATGGCAGCGAGCTGGCGCGGCATGCCCGCGTCGGCTCGTTGCACTGCTGCCGCCACCTCGTCGGCTCGATCCACCGGCAGGCATAGCCGGATGCACGCGGATTCCGCCTGCGCGCGCGGGTCGAGCGGGATGCGCTGGGTGACGTCATCGAACTCGATGAGTTGGGCGTCGTACCCCGCATCGCGAATGACCTGGAGGGCATCGTCGGCCGTGGGCGAGACGGGTCGGTCGAGATCCCAGAACTCCTTCCACAGCGGGTTCATCCACGTGAGCGGATGGCGCACAGACAGCTCGAGCACGACACGACGACGCGCATGCTCGGTGAGCGCGCGCACGAAGACGGGCAGCTCCCACACGTTGTAGGCGACGTGATGGCATACGACGACATCGGCCATCGGCGTGATGTCGGCTACGTCGGGCCAGTCGCCGAGAATCCCCTCGCTCGCAACGCCGCGCTTAGCGGCGGCCTCGGCGAAGGCATCGAGCATGCCCTGCTGGTGGTCGACGCCGATGAGCAGTCCGGCTGGCGGCACGAGTGCGAGTGCCGCACGGCCGCCGCCGCAGCCGACGTCGAGCACGGATCCGCCCTCGGGTAGCGCCTCGCGCGCGGCCTGGTGCGCGGGGGAGTCGGGGATGGGGCCGTCGGGTGCGAGGAACTGCGCGACCGGGTGGATCCAGGGGTCCTGCGGCGCCTGCGCGCGGATCTCGTCGGGGATGGCCCAGGAGGCCAGGTCGTCGCGCCACTTCTCGGCCGCGGTGCTCATGCGGCGAGCCTAGGCAGGCACGTGACGGGCCGATTCCGTGAGGGCTCTTGACGGCTGTCGGACCCCGGGTCTATCGTTCGAACATCTGTTCGAATACTTGCTCCACCCACCCGTTCCGCCCGCTCGATCAGGAGGTGACCATGGCCCGACAGTACGCCGCCCCGGTGACAGGGGTGGCCCTCGCAGCTCGCCGGCCCATGCGCTTCACCTGGCAGGGCCGGGGCTACGTCGTCACCTCTGTCCTCGGCCACTGGGTGACCGGGGCGTCCTGGTGGCGGGCCCCTGAGCAGGCCGATGCCGACACCCACACCTGGCGGGTCGAGGCCTTCCCGCGGTCCTCGGCCGCGCCGTCACGCCGGGGCGGGGTCTACGACCTGTCCTTCTCCGGCGACCACTGGACCCTCCACCGGATTGCCGACTGATGGGTCACCGACTGATGGGAGCCGACATGGCCACAGCGATGAGAGTCACCACCCCCAGCGCCGACCTGCTGGCCGCCGCGCAACGCGGCCTGGTCGAGGCGACCTACGCCGAGACTCCGGAGGAGCGCTACATCGACGCGCATCTGTCGGCTCTGCGCTCGGCAGCAGCAGTGCTCGCCGCGCGTGCGCAACCGGCCAAGAGTCGTGCACGACTGCGCAGTGTGTGGGCTGTGCTGCCCAGCATCGCTCCCGAGTTCAGCGAGTGGGCGGAGTTCTTCGCCGCCAGCGCGCCGAAGCGCTCTGCTGCTGAGGCGGGCTTGCGCGTCGTCACGCAGCGCGAGGCCGATGACCTGCTCCGTGATGCCGAGACCTTCCACGACCAGGTGTGCACGATGCTGCGCATCGACCGGCAGCAGTCCCTGCCGGCAGCGGGGTGAGGCACGTGCCGTGGACTTCGCTCACCTCCACGTGGCATCGGCCTATTCGCTCCGCCACGGCGCGACCATGCCGGCCGATCTCGTCGCTCGCGCAGCCGAGCACGGCCAGTCGTCACTCGCGCTCACCGATCGCGACGGTGTCTACGGCGCTGTGCGCTTCGTCCAGGCCTGCAGTGCTGCTGGGATCACGCCGATCCTCGGCGTTGACCTGGCCCTCGATCTGCCACATGTCGGTGTCTCACAACCCGGCTCGTCTCGCACGAGTCACTCGAACGTCGGTGGAGCAGGGCGGCCCATGCCTCCGGCCGCCCATCCTCCGGACGCCGGGATCCCTTCGGGGATTCCGCAGAGAGGGGCAGTCCATCGGACTCCCCTGAGGGGCGGCGCGTGGGTGGACCCCCGCCATCCACGCGCCGTCCTCCTCGCTCGCGGTCCACGCGGGTGGCGCTCGCTGTGCCGACTCCTCACTGCCGTTCACTCCGAGCGCGATGACTCACGCAGATCTGATGCACGCAGATCTGATGCACGCAGATCTGATGCACGCAGTGCTGCCGCATCACTCGAACAGATCGCTGCGCATGCCGACGGACTCGTCGCGCTCCTCGGTCCGCACTCACCGGTGGTCGAGGCACTTGCCATCCGCCGGCCCGACCTTGCCGACGCTCTCGTCACACCGTGGCGGGAGATCTTCGGTGAAGCCCTGCGCATCGAGGTCGTGAGCCACCGCGCGCGCAGCGGCCCGCTCTCCACCGCGGTCGCCGCGCGCGCCCTCGGCTGGGCCCGCGACCGTGGCATCACGCCCGTCCTCGCCCACGCGGTCCGCTATGCCCACCCCGGGCAGGGGCGGATCGTCGACGTCCTCGACGCCACGCGCCGCCTCGTCGCCCTCGATGACCGCCACCGCGACCGCCCCAATGCCCAGGGCTTCCTCGCCCCCGCATCCTTCATGGCCGACATCGCCGAGGAGATCGCACGGGCCGCGGGCACCGGCTGGCGTTCTGCGCAGAATCTCCTCGCTGCCGCCGTTGACCTTGCGGGGGAGTGCGCTCTCGCCCCGGCCGATCTGGGCATCGGCGAGGTCATCGTGCCCGAGCTCGACGTCGTCCTCGGCGGCACCTCCTCGCCGAGTGTCGAGTTGCGGCGTGATTTTGGCCGAAATTCGGCCCGCAACTCGACACTCGGCACGGCGGAGGCCACGCGGGCTGATGTGATCCTGCGCGCCCGCTGCGAGGCAGGCCTCGATCGCTACCGCGGTGCCGAGCGCATTGCCGCACGCCACCGACTTGAGGAGGAGTTGCGCACCATCGCGACCCTCGGCTTCGCCACCTACTTCCTCACCGTCGCCGAGGTCGTCGACCTCACCCGCGCCCGCGGCATCCGCGTCGCCGCGCGCGGCTCGGGCGCGGGCAGCCTGGTCAATCACCTGCTCGGCATCTCCGGGATCGACCCGATGCGCCACGGCCTGCTCATGGAGCGCTTCCTCACTCCGCTGCGCCGCCAGCTCCCTGACATCGACATCGACGTCGAGTCCGCGCGCCGGCTGGAGGTCTACGACGCCATCATCGAGCGCTTCGGCACCGAGCGAGTCGCCACGGTCTCGATGATGGAGACCTATCGCGTGCGCCATGCCATCCGCGATGTCGGAGCCGCGCTCGCCCTGCCGCCCGGTGAGATCGACACCCTCGCCAAGGCCTTCCCCCACGTGCGCGCCCGCGATGCGCGCAATGCCCTGCGCGACCTGCCTGAGCTGCGCGACTCCGGGCTCGGCCGCATGACCGCACGCGGTGAGCTCGACCACTTCTGGCAGCTCGTCGAGGGACTCGACGGCCTGCCCCGTCACGTGGCCATGCACCCCTGCGGCGTGCTGCTTGCCGATGCGACCCTGCTCGATCGCACCCCCGTCGAGCCGAGCGGCCAGGGCTATCCCATGAGCGCCTTCGACAAGGACGACGTCGAGACCCTCGGCCTGCTCAAGCTCGATGTCCTCGGCGTGCGCATGCAGTCCGCGCTCGCCCACGCCGTCGCCGAGGTGGAGCGCGTCGACGGCGAGCGCATCGACCTCGACGCCGTCAGCCTCGACGATCCGGCGGCGTACTCCCTCATCCAGTCGACCCGCACCCTCGGCTGCTTCCAGATCGAGTCACCCGGCCAGCGCGAGCTCATCGGCAAGTTCGCTCCCGACACCTTCAATGACATCGTCATCGACATCTCGCTCTTCCGTCCGGGCCCGGTCAAGTCCGACATGGTCACCCCCTTCCTGCGTGCGAGGCAGGGGTGGGCGGATCCCGTCTACGTCCACGACGACCTGCGCCCGATCCTCGCCGAGACCTACGGCGTCGTCGTCTTCCACGAGCAGGTGCTGCGCATCGTGGCCACGATGACCGGCTGCTCCCTCGCCGAGGCTGACGAGACCCGTCGCTCCATGGGCTCGCCGGAGGGCCAGGACGACGTGCGCGCGTGGTTCTATCCCGCCGCTCTTGCCCACGGCTACGACCTCGTCACCGTCGAGCGCGTGTGGGAGGTGCTGCGCGCCTTCGCCTCCTTCGGCTTCTGCAAGGCCCATGCCGCGGCCTTCGCGCTGCCCACCTACCAGTCGGCGTGGTTCAAGGCGCACCATCCGGCGGCCTTCCTCGCCGGTGTGCTCACCCACGACCCGGGCATGTATCCCAAGCGGCTCATCCTCGATGACGCGCGCGGCCTCGGCATCGCGATCCTCGGTCTCGACGTCAATCGATCCGGCGCGACGTATGCCGCCGAGCGGATGGTCGATGACTCCTACGGGATCAGGCTCTCACTCGCCGACGTCAAGGGCATGAGCGAAGCCGAGATGGAGCGCATCGTCGAGCGGCGCCCCTATTCCTCCCTCGCGGACTTCTGGCATCGCGCCGCGGTGAGCCAGCCGATCGCCGAGCGGCTCGTGCTCGCCGGCGCCTTCGACTCCGTCCACGGGATCCGGACTGAGGGCGCGAGCGTGCGCCGACGTGGTCGCGTCACCCGCCGTGACCTGCTGCTCCAGGTGGCCGATCTCGCCCGCGGGGGACCGCGTCGCGCGCGCGCCGAGAGCGACGTCGAGCAGCTCACCTTCGAGAGCCTCGCCGGCGATGCACCACCCCCGATCACCGGGCTGTCCGAGCTCGGGCCCGCCGATCGGGTGCGCACCGAGCTGGAGATCCTCGGCCTCGACGTCAGCCACCACGTCGTCGACTTCTACGCCCCGATGCTCGATGCGCTGTCGACCCTGCGTCCGCCCCTGGTGCGCAGTCGCGACTTCCTCGCCCTGCGCTCGCAGGCGGAGATCCTCGTCGCGGGAGTGAAGGCCGCGGTGCAGACCCCGCCGGTGCGCAGCGGTCGACGCGTCATCTTCCTCACCCTCGACGACGCCACCGGCCCGCTCGATGCGGCCTTCTTCGACGACGTGCAGGGGCCCTATGCCTCGACCGTCTTCGGATCCTGGCTGCTGCTGGTCCGCGGCGAGCTCCGCCGCACCGGTCCGCGCGGTGTCTCCCTGCGTGCCACCGGGGCCTGGGATCTCGGGCACGTACACGAGGAGTGGTCAGCAGGTGGCCTCGACGCGATCGCGGCGATGCTCGAGGCGTCGCCGAGACCCGCGCCACCCGAACAGGCCCGGCGGAACGGCGAAGCCGCCCCTGACGGGCTGGCCCGGCGCGTGCTCGTGCACGCGAGCGGCTTCCGGCAGTCTCCCTATGCAGATATCAAGCCCGCAGGGGAAGAGCCGACCCGCGTGCCCGGGACGGGGCGCCAGGGTGCCGACCGCCAGGGTGCCGACCGCCAGGGCGCGCCGTCGAAGCTGTGGCACTCCAGTCCTGGGAGCAGCGGGTGGTGACCCCCTCCCGCCCCTTTGGTCATCTGAATCCGCGATTGAGGAGCGCGTCGACGCGGAATGAGATGACAAAACACGGAGTCAGCGTGAAACCGGGCGTGGTTACGCCGG
>VGBQ01000159.1 GCA_016870425.1 Actinomycetota bacterium
TAGCCAGACAGTCACCTACTGTCGCAAGGTCTCCTCGCGGCCGATGTAGCGCTAGGACGTAGAGTTGTGCCACTGGCGGAAGTGGTGGAATTGGCAGACACGCTGCGCTTAGGACGCAGTGCCTCCGGGCTTGCGGGTTCGAGTCCCGCCTTCCGCACGTTCCTGCTACCGCTCGCCTAGTCGAGGCCGAGGTCGCGGCCTAGTTTCGCCACGTGCCCGGTCGCCTTGACGGCGTACATCGCCCGCTCGATGCGCTGCCGCCCGTCGATGACGAACGTCGATCGGATGACGCCGACGACGGTCTTGCCGTAGAGCTTCTTCTCGCCGTAGGCGCCGTACTTCTCCAGGACCTTGTGATCGGGATCCGAGAGGAGGGGAAACGTGAGGTGGTCGCGCTCGCGGAACTCGGCCAGCTTCTCCACCGGATCCGGGGAGATACCCAGCACCGCGTAGCCGGCAGCGCTCAGCGAGGCCAGGGAGTCGCGGAAGTCGCAGGCCTGGGTCGTGCAGCCGGGAGTCATCGCCGCCGGGTATGCGTAGAGGATCACCGGCGTGCCCTGGTAGGACCGCAGAGCGACCTTGTCGCCGTGGTCGTCGAGGAGAGTGAACGCCGGAGCGAGTGTGCCGGCCTCGAGTCGGGTCATGCGGAGATTGTCGCGCGAGGGCCGGAGTGCTCGTCGACGCCTGCCGCGCGCTCGCGGCCGCGGATGCCGGTGATGCCGAAGACCACGAGGAAGGCGACCGCTCCGACGAGGACGATCATCGTGCCGGAGGGGACGCCGGCGTAGTAGCTGAGGTACATCCCGACGAGTCCGCAGACGAGCCCGACGATGGTCGAGATGGCGAGCATCCGGCCGAATGAATCTGTCAGCATGCGCGCGATGACCGCAGGGATGACGAGCATGGCGGCCACCAGGGTCACGCCGATGACGTTGAGCGTGACCAGGATCGACAGGGCCAGCACGATCATGAGCAGGGCTTCCACCCGTGCGACTTTGATGCCGGAGGCCTGCGCGACGTCGGGGTCGAAGGTGGTGAAGAGCAACTCGCGATAGCGCAGCAGCACGACCAGGCCCGCGAAGGCCATGACGACGACCAGCCAGATGATCTGGCTGTTGGTGATGCCCAGGATGCTGCCGAAGAGAGCGTTGTCGAAGGCAGGTCCCGAGGTCCCGAACTTGCTGAAGAGCGCGACGCCGAGGGCGAAGGAAGCCGTGGTGATGACGCCGATGGCGGCATCGGCACCGACCCGGCCTCGCCGTGCGACGGTGGTGATCGCGATGGCCGAGGCGATGCCCCACAGCCCGGCGCCGAGGACATAGAGCTGCGCGGCGAAGAGCTGCATGGCGGCGTACCCGCCGAAGATCGCGTGCGAGAGGCCGTGACCGATGTAGCTCATGCCCCGCAGCACGATGTAGACCCCGACGAAGCCGAGCAGGGCACCCGACAGAGTCGCGACGATCAGGCCCTTCTGGAAGAAGGCGAAGCCGAGCGGTTCGATGAGGGTCTCCATCGCTAGATCGGCTCCCGCATCGGATGCGAGGTGTCGACAACGATCGGCATGCCCAGGTGCTCCAGCACCTCGAGGCGTGCACCGAAGGTCTCCTCCAGCACGCGCGGCACGATGACGTCGCGCGGAGACCCCTCCGCGATGATGTGGCCGTTGACGCAGACCAGGTGCGGTAGGTGCGTGGCCATGCCGTTGAGGTCGTGAGTCGTCAGGACGATCCCCATGCCGTCGGCGTGTAGGTCGCCGAGCAGGTGGAGTACGTCGTGCCGCGTGTTGATGTCGACCCCGCTGGTGGGCTCGTCCAGCAGGAGCACCTGGGGCTCGCGGAGCAGGGCGCGGGCGAGGAACATCCGCTGCTGCTGGCCACCGGAGAGCTCTCGGATGTGACGGTCGGCGAGGTCCGCGATGCCCAGGCGTTCGAGGACCGCGGCGACGGCCGTGCGCTCCTGTGCCGAGGGCCACGGCCAGAAGCGATGCTCGGTGCGGGCCATGAGCACGCATTCGAAGACCGTCACGGGGAACTTCCAGTCGACGGTCTCGAGCTGGGGGACATAGGCGACGCGGAGTCCGGAAGCCGTCGTGCGCGTGCCGCTGCTGGGCTTGATGAGCCCGAGCAGCACGCGCAGCAGAGTCGTCTTGCCGGCACCGGACGGACCGACGATGCCCGTGAACGCAGAAGCGTCGATGCTCAGCGTGACATCGTGCAGGACTGTCGTTCGCCCGTATCCCGCGGAGACGGAGGCGAGGTCGATCAGCCCTGGTTGGCTCACTGCGGGTAGAAGGCGGTGTCGGGGAACTGCTCGAAGACGAGTGCGTCGAGCTGCGTGGGCTGGCCACCGAGTCCGGCAATCATGGTGCGGTAGTTGTATCGCAGGAGCTCCAGCAGTGAGTGCTGGGCCTCGCCAGGGGCTCCGGGCAGGTCGTCATCGCGGAGGGAATCCTCGTAGCGCACGCCTGTCTCGGCGGCAATGGCCTCGAGCACGGCGGAGGGGAAGACCTCGGAGCCGAAGATCGTGGGCACCCCTGTCGAGCGGATCTGCTCGATGAGATCGGCGACCTCGGCCGGGGTCGGATCGTCGAAGCTGCTGGGCTGGATCGCCCCGACGACCTCCCAGCCGAAGTTCTTGGCGAAGTAGGCGTAGGCGTCGTGGTAGGTCACGAGTTTGAGTTGGCCCTCGGGCACCGACACCTGGTCGGCGCGCACGGCCTCGGCGAGCCTGTCGGCCTCGGCCTTGAAGGCCTCGAAGTTGGCCTGATACTCCGCGGCATTGGCCGGATCGCGCTCGGTCAGCTTCGCGCGGACGATCTCGGCGTAGGCAACGGCGTACCCGGGATCGGTCCACAGATGCGGATTGGGCTTGCCCTCCTCCTTGGGGAAGGAGAAGTCGTAGATGTAGTCGGACTCGGGCAGCGAGATCGTGCCGAGCTCGACGATTTCCGCGCCGTCCTTCTTGTTGGCCTCGGCCAGGCTCAGGGTGGGATCCTCGAGCTTGAGGCCATTGATGAAGATTAGGTCAGCCTTGGACAGGAGCTCGGCAGTCTGCGGCTCGGGCTCGAAGGTGTGCGAGTTGGTGCCCTCCGGGACGATCCCCTCGATGGCGACGTTGTCACCCGCAACCGCGGCCACGATGGAGGTCAGCGGGGAGACGGTCGTGGCGACCACGAGCCCGGAGGACGCCCCCGAGCCGCTCGCCGCATCGGTGGGGGCAGCGTCGGAGCCGCCCCCGCAGGCACTCAGCGTGAGGGCAGCGGCGGCGGCGAGGGACAGGGCGGCTGTGAGGGAGCTTCGGCGGATGCGCATGCGAGGACCCTAGGCGGACTCGGGGGTCAAATGCAAAATCTTTGCAACAAGGCCCTCGCGCCCCCGGCTCCTGGGGGCGGCGTAGGCTGCCCGCCGTGAGCCAGTCGCCGCAGGCCCCCGCGCCGTCAGCCGCCCAGCTCGAGGCGGAGATCGCAGAAGCGCGCAGCAATCTCGCGTCCACGATCGAGCAGCTCAAGGCCGAGACGACCCCGCAGGCCCTAGTGCACCGCGGCGTGGCCAAGGTCAAGGGCGTCTTCACGGACGAGTACGGCGGCATCCGCCCGGAGCGGGTTGCCATTGCCGCGGGCGTGGTCGTCACCCTGGTGGTCTTCCGCCGCTGGCGCCGCAGCCGTCGCTGCCACTGTCACTGAGCGCGCGAGGCGAGCGCATGACGAGCACCGTCGACGCACCCGACACGACTCCGCGCCCTGACGGCTCTGTGCCGATCCGATTGCTCCACGATCGCGTGCTTGTGCGCCCGGGGGCCGACGAGGGCGAGCGCCGGTCGACCGGCGGCATTGTCATCCCGGCCACGGCGCAGGTCGGCCGACGCCTGTCGTGGGCGCGTGTCGTCGCCATCGGCCCGACGGTGCGCACCATCGAGGTCGGTGACCGGGTCCTCTTCGAGCCGGAGGATCGTGGGTCGATCGAGCTCCACGGACTCGAATACGTCCTGCTCCGCGAGCGCGATGTGCACGCGGTCGCCTCTTCCCGCCACGCAGACGGCCACACTGGTCTCTACCTCTAGGAAGCCATGACCCGCTCACCCGCCACCGCGCACTCCGACGCTCTCGTCATCTTCGGCATCACGGGCGATCTCGCCCACAAGATGACACTGCCCGCTCTCTATCACCTGGAGAAGCGCGGCCTGCTGGCCGTGCCGGTGATCGGCGTCGCCGCCAATGACATGGGCGATGCCGATCTCTGGGCCATGACGCGCGACGCGGTGCACACCGTGATGCAGGCCGCGGGGGAGGAGGTCGACGAGGCCGTGCTCACTCGTCTGACGGAGCGCATGACCTACCTCGGCGGCGACTTCACCGATGCGGGTCTCTACACCCGTCTCGCGGCGCACATGAAGGGCATGAAGAGTCCACTCTTCTACCTCGAGATCCCGCCATCGCTCTTCGGCCCCGTCGTGGAGCAGCTTGGAGCGGCCGACCTCACCGAGGGGTGCCGCGTCGCTGTCGAGAAGCCCTTCGGCACCAGCCTCGACACGGCAATCGAGTTGAATGACCGGCTGCACCAGGTGCTGCGCGAGGACCAGCTGCTGCGCATCGACCACTACCTCGGCAAGGAGCCGGTGCAGGACATCGAGTACGTCCGCTTCTCCAACGCCTGGCTGGAGCCCCTGTGGCGTCGGGAGTACGTCGAATCGATCCAGATCACGATGGCCGAGGACTTCGGTGTCGATGATCGCGGATCCTTCTACGACAAGGTCGGCACCCTGCGCGACGTCGTGCAGAACCACCTGCTCCAGGTGCTGGCGCTCGTACTCATGGAGCCCCCGGGTGCGAGTGATGATCCGATCGGTGACCGGCGCCTCGATGTCTTCCGGGCGATCCGTCCGCTGACGGCCGACGATGTGGTGCGCGGGCAGTACGACGGCTACCGCTCCATCCCGGGAGTGGCCTCGGACTCGGACACCGAGACCTTCGTCGCGGTGAGACTGCACTGCGACACCTGGCGGTGGGCGGGGGTGCCCATCATCATTCGCGCGGGCAAGCGCATGCCGATCACCTCGACGGAGGTGGTCGTGCGCTTCAGGAAGGCCCCGGCATTCCGGCTCGGCGACCGCCTGCAGCGGGTCGCGGGCCATGACGACGTCGTCCTGCGCATCGGCAAGCCTTCAGGCATCGACATCGGCATCCGTGTGAAGACACCGGGCGTCGATGCGGTGGAGCCGGAGTTCCTCTCCCTGGACTTCGCCGACACCCTCGGGGAGTTCCCCAGCCCCTATGAGCGGCTGCTCCACGACGCGATGATCGGCGACCACACGCTCTTCCCGCGGTGGGACTCGGTCGAGGCGACCTGGGAAATCGTGCAGCCGGTCCTCGACGACCCACCGCCGGTGACGTCCTACGAGCCGGGCACCTGGGGGCCGACCGAGGCGGATCGCTTCGTGCGCGGCCACGGCGGCTGGCGCGATCCTCGTCAATCCACCTAGCCACCCCCACCCCGCACCGTTGCGCCGAGTGGTCGTTAACTCAGCGAGTTAGCAGCCACTCGGCGCAACGGTGCGGGGGAGGGGAGGGGAGGGGAGGGGGTGCGGTGTTCCAGGTTGGAAAGATTGAAAAGTGCACCGCCAGGGACTCGAACCCCGAACCCGCTGATTAAGAGTCAGCTGCTCTGCCAGTTGAGCTAGCGGTGCGCGAGGCAGGACGCTATCACCCGACATGCGCCCCGCCCACCTTGGTCCCCGGCCGCGCCAGGGTCATCGGCCGACCCCGGCGAGGACATCCCACGGCGATGTCGGGCAGCGGGGGCCGCCGACGTGAGTAGGGTGCCGCGGTGAA
>VGBQ01000160.1 GCA_016870425.1 Actinomycetota bacterium
GAGTTGCCAGCGAGCCCTTGATGCCTTCCGCGACGCACGCGACTGCGAGCCGGCCACGCTCCGGACGATCGGCTTCGCTGCGCTGGCCGCGCGCACTCCCTCCGCGGACACGACGGCGCGCAACCTCGGCGTCATCCTGCGCATGCGTCGATGGCCGTCGTCACGCCTGCACGTGACCTGTGTCGATGCCTTCACCGGCGAGCGCTGCGTGATCACGCGGTCCGCGGGCGTGCCCCTGGCGCGCGCGACCGCGGCCAGCAGTGCCGTGCCGGGCATCTTCGCTCCTCAGCCGGTGCAGGACCGCAAGTGCATGGACGGCGGGGTCGCGGGCACAGGCGTGCACCTCGATCTCGTCGCGGGAGCGCGCAGGGCCCTGGTGATCTCCCTCGTCGACGGCACGGAGCCCGATCTCGCGTGGGGCACGATGACACCGGCGGCGATCCGCCAGGAGTTCGATGACCTGCTGGCGACCGGGACTCAGGCGATGTGCATCGTGCCGCGCGCCCCGGTGCCCGAGGACGTCATGGATCCCAAGCTTGCGGCCACGGCGGCACGCGAGGGGATGCGCCAGGCTGACGAGGACCTCGACCGCGTGCGCGCGTTCTGGCTGGCGTAGGCCCCTAGGCCGGCGGGATAGCGATGGTGCCGAGGTCGTGCTCGATGACGTCGCGGTCCTCGTCGTCGAGCTCCAGCGCCATGCGGTAGGCGATGTTGCGCTCATCGCGCGCGGAGTCGAAGTCGCCAAGCACGGCGTAGGCGCGCGCAAGTGCCTCGTGTGCGGAAGCCGGCACGAAGTCATCGACGCGGTCGGCCTCGGCGATGTCGCGGCAGCGCTCGGCGTGCAGCAGCGCGGTCTCCCCGTGACCGAGCACGGCCTGCACGCGGCTGCACTGCCACTCGCCGATGGCCCACTGGGTCGGCGCTCCGGCTCGCCGCCACAGCGCGAGGCTGGCCTCGGCACTCGCGACCATGGCCGCATCGTGCGCGGGGGCCCGCTCCGTGAGATCGAGGTATCTCCATGTGCGGTGGAAGAGGTCGATGGCCGCCTGGCGCTCGGTGACGACGTCGAGACCGGAGCCGTCACTGCTGAGCACGCGGTGTCCCGCCGGAGTGTCGAACACCGCGAGCAGGCGCGGCGACGCTGACTCCTGCACGCTCACGGGGGCGGCGAGGTCGATCCGCTCGAGCAGGTCGGCCAGGTCCCCCGGGTCGGGAAGGCCCACGATGAGGCACATCAGCCGGGCACCGCTCGGCGCGAGCTCCGGTGGCGTGGTCTGCCAGGCGATCGCCATCGGCCCCACGCCGTCGAAGGGGATGCTGCCGTCGTCGCGGACCGTGATCTGCCACGACAGGTCACCGCGCGCGAGGGAGACCCCGGGGCCGAGCTGCTGTTCGCTCGGGAGAGTGTCGACGCGCACGACCCAGGCCGCGAGGTGCGGGTCGGCCGGGGGATGGTCGAGATCGAACCAGCGCGGGCGTCCGGGCGACGGGAGTGAGGGATCGACGGCGATGACCTCCAGGTAGGGACCGCCGAGTCCGGCCAGCAGATTGTGCGTGCCCATCGCGGCATGCGCGCCGCCAGCGCCGAGCGAGACGCCGATGCTGTCCTCGGCGTACGCCGCACCGGCTGCGAGACTGGGCGCGCGGATGACGAGGTGATCGATGACGGCGGGGGAGGCCACGCGGGTAGGCTATCGTCGGCGGCGGCGCACGCCCCAGTGACGCTCGAGGGAGGTTGACCATGCCGGCGGCTGGCGCGCGCGACGTGGGAGTCGGCGCGGGCGCGGGAGTCGTCTCCGGCCTCTTCGGCGTCGGTGGCGGCCTCGTGCTCGTGCCCTACCTCGTGCTGGTGCGCGGGTGGGAGCAGAAGCGGGCACAGGCGACGTCCCTCGTGATGGTGGCCATGGCCGCCACGGCGGGACTGGTGACCTATGCGCTCGCGGGGTCGGTGGCCTGGGTGCCGGCCGTGGCTGTCCTTGCGGGCGGCCTCATCGGTGCGCTGCTGGGCAGCGCGCTCGTCGCCCGGCTGACCTCATGGGTGCTCCAGCTCGCCTTCGCCGCGCTCCTGCTCGCGGCCGCCCTGCGCCTGGTCACGGCACCCGTCCCCGCTTCCGGGGACACCATCGCGATCCTCACCCCGGCCACCGTCGCGGGATACATCGCGAGCGGAGTCGCCATGGGCGTGCTCTCGGCCCTGTTCGGCATTGGCGGCGGCATCCTGCTCGTCCCCCTCCTAGTGACGTTCTTCGGATACGACCAGCGGCTCGCGGCAGGCACCTCCCTGGCGGTGATGGGACTCATCGCACTCGTGGGTGCCATGCGGCAGAGCCGCCAGGGAGCCACCGACTGGAGGGCGGGTGTGCTCCTGGGCCTCGGCGGAGTGGTGGGCGGGGTGGTGGGGGCGCTGCTCGCCCAGCAACTCGCCCTCGTGGTCCTCGCCTGGCTCTTCGCGGCCCTGCTCGTGCTCACGGCCGCGCGCCTGGCCCTCACCGGCTGGCGCGCGAGGCGCCCGCTGACGTCCTGAATGTGCAATTAGCGTCGCGTGCGTCCTCAGCGGCCCTGAAACGCATTCGTCACATCGCACTATCCACGCGGTCAAAGTTCTCCGATTCGACAGTGCGATTAGTCGGGGCCTCCGGGTTACGGTAGGCGCCGCGGCCCTTCGTCGGATCCCCCCCGAACCGGCGAGGGGCCGCGCTCATGCCCGGCTCGCCGCGCGGATCATGCGCCGTAGCGCCGGCGCAGCAATTCGATCTCCAGGATCAGCCGCGTATCCCGGTCGTCGAGATCGACGCCGAGGAGGTCGGCCACCTTGGCGAGGCGGTAGCGAAAGGTGTTGGGGTGCACGTGCGCCTGCCGGGCCGCCTGCGAGACGTTGCCCAGCTGGTCGAAGTAGGCATCGAGGGTGCGCACCGCATCCAGGCGGTCCTCGGGCTCCAGGGACCGCAGTCCGCGCAGCGGGTCGGGCAGCGGCTCGAACTGCCCGTCGAGAATCTCGACCAGTCGCATCAGCGCGATCTGGCTGCGCAGGGTGTTGACGCTGCCGGCGCGCTCGCCCGGGGTGCGCTGCAGGTAGGTGATGACCCGGTCGGCGTCCGCCTTGGACAACGGCACCTGCCCGAGTCGCGTGGTCGTGCGCCCCGCGCCGACGAGGAGTCGGTCGTCGGTCGCCGCCATCTCGCGTGAGAAGGCGCGCACGGAGGCCGAGAGGTGCTCGGCGGAGCCGCTGCGGTCGAAAAACACCAGGTAGACGCGGTCGTCGACCTCGTGTCTCACGTGCTCCACGGACTGGTGTCCGGCCAGGAGGTGAGCCACTTCACGGGCCTGATCGCGCAGGTCACCGTCACCGTGCCATACGGCCACGACGCGGGCGCTGCTGGCCGCGGGCACCCCGAGGTACTGGGCGAGGAGCAGCTCCTCCTGATTGCCCTCCAGGAGCATGCGCGCAAATCGATCTGCCTCCCTGCGCCGCTGGTCGTCGCGCAACTGGAAGTAGAGACTGGCCTCCTTGGCCGCATGCTCGGCGATGTCGTGGGCGTCCGGGTGGAGGGGGCCCGCGGACTCGGCGATCCACAGCGATCCGACCTGGACGCCGAGCAGCCGGATGGGTGCCACCACGCGACGGGCCTGGACGCCCGGGACCGCATCGATCGCGAAGGACGGGCTGCCGGCCTCAAACTCCCGCGAGGCCGTGTCGAGCACCTCGATCTCGGCGGCGGAGTCCGGCACCTCCCGGCGCAGGATGATCGAGCGCCGGCCCTCATCGAGGGTCTGGTTGAGCGTGGAGTAGGCCACGACACCCCAGGCGCTGTCGTGGAGTAGCACGGGCCCGCCTGCCTGCCATGCCACGTGGTTGCAGAAGGCAAAGACGTCGTCGATGGGTGCATCGGGCGCGGTGCTGTCGGGCATGTCCCTCCCTGGTCGCCCCCCAGGATAGACGCCCCTACAGTGGGGGCATGATCAATTCCTTCCAGGCCCGTGCCGCTGCCACTGAGTGGTCCGACCTCCCCGCTGAGAAGTCCGTGACCCCGGGCGTGCGCACGGCGATCGCCGAGCTCTGGTCCGATGCGGGCTTCGACGTCGGCATCTGGGAGCACTCCGTGGGCACATCAACCGACACCTTCGACGATGAGATCTTCGTCGTGATCGAGGGCCGGGGCACCGTGACCGACCAGCATGGCCGCACGATCGACCTGGCACCCGGTGTCGTCGGTGTCCTCCATCCGGATGACGAGACGACCTGGGTGATCACCGAGCCCCTGCGCAAGGTCTGGATCACGCGCTCGTCGGACTGAGTCTGTCGATCGCCGCGCTCAGTTGCGCATGACTCGATCGGCGAAGTCGGCAAAGGCCTTGCAGCCCAGGTTGGTCATGCTGCCAGTCCGGGTTGGTGGGTGACATCGCGTTCCAACTGAAGACGCGCACGTTGGGATAGGTCTCGGCCAGGCCCGCGATGGCGGCGTTCGTGTCCTGCTCGAAGGTATACCGCTCGGGATCGTCGGGGATCTGGATCGTCGTCCACACGACGGTCCGCTCCGTGCCGAGGATCTCCATGATGGCCTCGAGGTCAGCGGGCGTGGCGCCGCCGTTGGCCCCGAGGTGCACCAGCACACCACCGGGCACGTCATCACCGCGGGAGCGCAGGTCGACGGCCGCCGAGGTCACCCGTCGGTCGGTCACGGCATCCACCTCGTAGCCCAGCTTCTTGAGGCACTTCCGGACGCTGACGAGCACGTAGTCGCCGAAGGCCAGCACCTCACCGGCGTAGGGCTCGCGGGGAGTGGGTGTGGGCTCGGTCGGCGTCGCGGACGGGGTGGGGGATGGTGACGTCGGGGCAGCGACGACCTCCCACGGCAGCAGGGGCCCCGGCCGCGCGATGGCAAGCCAGATCCCCGCGGTGAAGGACGCCAGGAGCAGCACCGCGACGCCGAGGGCCTTGACCCAGTCCATCGATCCGAATGTAGCCGCGAAGGGACCCTCGGGTGGTGCCTTCGGGGCCGACACGCGAGCATCGGGGGATGCTCACCTCACTCGCGCGCCTCATCCTGGGCGTCTTCCTCCTCATCGCCGGCGCAGGTCACTTCATCGCGCGAGATGAGTTCACCGCCCAGGTGCCTCCCTGGATGCCCGCTCCGGAGTTCGTGGTCTATGCCTCCGGTGTCGTCGAGATCATCCTGGGCATCGCGCTGATCGTGACGCGTCGCAGGCTTCCGATCGTCGGCTGGGTCGTCGCGGCGTTCTTCGTCATCATCTTCCCGGGCAATATCTGGCAGTACCTCGAGGGTCGCGATGCCTTCGGCTTGGACTCCGATGCAGCCCGCGCGGTGCGTCTGCTCTTCCAGCCTGTGCTCGTGGTGTGGGCACTGTGGTGCACGGGGGCGTGGACCTGGGCACGTGACCGGTTGCGTGCGCGTCGTGCGGGTCAGTCGGTGAGCAGCGACTGAAGGTCCATCGCATTGGCCACGCCGGCCGGACCCGCGGTGTTGTCGAAGACGACGAAGGCCGGTGACGACCCCTCTCTCAGCCATGCGGCCAGAGCCGACAGATCCGCAGCGGAGTAGGAACTGCGGTAGCGGCGGGGGGTGCCGTGGAGCCGGACGTAGCAGCCCGTCGCGCCGTGCGGAGTCTGCGCCGTCGGGATCTCCGTGAGCACGGGGGTCACGCCATGCGCGGCGAGGAGGAGGTCCGCCTCGGGCACCGCCCAG
>VGBQ01000161.1 GCA_016870425.1 Actinomycetota bacterium
TGGCAAAGCCGGCGCGCTCCCCCTGGAAGTCGCGCGCGTCCTCGGGGATCGAGTAGTCGGCCGCATTGTGCGACCCCTCTCCGTGCCGCCACTGGCTGAAGGTCGTCACGCGTCTGCCTCCGTGAGTGATTCGGGCTCACCGGGGGCATCGAGTTTGCGCCCGCGCCTCGGGAGCAGGCGGTCGACGATGCGGGCCGTCGCGACATCCGTCGCATAGGAGCGCAGACGCACCGCGTCGATGGCGTCGCTGGCCACGCCACCCGTCGACTGGCGGATGATCGCGGGCAGATCGGTCTGCTCGATGACGTACTCCGCGATCTCGACAATCGGCAGCCGGTCGATCACTGTCTCCAGGTCGACCGTCGCCACGAGCGCATCGATATCGACCCGCTGCTCCACGAGCTCGGTCAGGTCGATCTGATCGAGTACGGCGTCGACGACGGCCACGAGGTCGACTCGCTGGAGCACAATCTCTGTCACGTCGATGGAGTCAAGAGCTCCTTCGACCACCCTGCGCAGGTCGACCCGCTCAAGCACGATGCGTGTGAGGTCCAGGCTGTCGAGTGCCTGCGTGATGATCGCGCGCAGGTCGACGCGCGCGAGGACGAGCCCGGTGATGTCGATGCGTGCGACGACAGCGTCGGTCACGCCAGGCACCACCCGGTCGAGCACAGCGGACGTGGGAGGGCCCGCCACCGTGACGACGGCATCCATCGCCGTCGCCGCCGCAGACTCCATCGCCGACCCGACCGCTGCCAAGAGCCCGCGCAGGCCCTCGACCGGATCCTGCGGGATAGGACGTACGACGAGGATCACCTCCTGGCGTGCGTCGTCGCGGTCCACGAGCAGATCCTCCCAGACCTGACGGATTCCAGAGCCGGGGATCAATACCTCGGTGCGACCGAGCGCGGCAACGATGCGAGGTCGGCAAGGTCAACGGGCTCGAGGACCAGGTCGACGGCCGCGGCGTTCTCCTCCAGCCAGCGACGGCGCTTGGTGCCCGGGATCGGCACGACGTGGTCGCCCTGGGCCAGCACCCAGGCGAGTGCGACCTGCGCCGCCGTCACTCCGCGACGTGCAGCGACGGCGCGCACACCATCGACGATCGCGGCATTGGCCGCCATCGCCTCCGGGGTGAAGCGAGGGTTCGCTGATCGGAAGTCACCTTCACCGATGCCGTCAGCGGTGAGGGCACCGGTGAGGAAGCCGCGGCCGAGAGGACAGTAGGCGAGGAAGCCGATGCCGCGCTCCTGCGTGAGTGCGAGTACGCCGTTGACGACATTTTCTTCGGTCCACACCGAGAGTTCGCTCTGCACGCTTGACACCGGATGCACGTCATCGGCCGCGCGGATCTCCTCGACGCTTGCCTCGGACAGGCCGAGGTAGCGCACCTTGCCGGCAGCGACCAACTCCGCCATCGCCCCCCACGTCTCCTCGACCGGCACGGCTGGATCGACACGATGGAGCTGGTAAAGGTCGATGGTGTCGACACCGAGGCGGGTCAGTGAGGCATCGCATGCCGCGCGGATGTGCTCGGGAGATCCATTGCGCCCATACGTCGTCGCGTCGATGGGCACGAGCCCCGCCTTCGTCGCGATGACGACATGGTCGCGCAGCCCTGCCCGCACGACGTAGTCGCGGATGAGCTCCTCGTTGGTGAAGGGCCCGTAGACGTCTGCGGTGTCGAGCAGTGTGATGCCGAGCTCGACCGCGCGATGCAACGTCGCCTCGACCTCCGCGGGATCCGCCTGGCCGACGTTGTAGGCCCAGGACATCGGCATGCACCCGAGCCCGATGGCGCTCACGTGGAGCTCACCGAGTGTGCGCGTGTCCATGAGGCCCCTTCCCGGCAAACGGCGGACCCTGACCCTAGCCCGGTGGCACAGTGGACCCTCCACGGATGCCCGATGAGGAGGCTGCAATGTCACTGACCCGGTATGCCGGCGCCATGCTCGCTGAGCGCGTCGGAGTCGGCGCGGCCGCTGGTCTGGCTCCGGGCGCCCTGCTCAAGGCCTTTGGGATCGACGAGTCCGAGGATTCCCCCACGCTGCGCTACTTCGCACGCCTCTTCGCCGTACGCAATGCGGTGCTCGGCGTCCTCGTGTGGGAGGCGCGCAACGACCCGCGCCGCCTCGAGCGCGTCGCATGGATCAATGCGGCGACCGAGGTGATCGATGCCGTCGCGGCGGCCGCTCCCCTGGCCACCGGTCGCACCAAGCCTCAGGCCGCCGCGGGCGCCATCGGCGCCTCGCTCGCGGTGAGTGCAGCCTTTGCCGGACTAGCCGTCGCCGCCCGCCGTTCTTCTTACCGGTGTGGTCGCTAAATCCGGGATTTGACGACCACACCGGTAAGAAGAACGAGGAACGGGGGGGCTAGGCGAGCCCGAGCATGCCGGGTACGGCGATCCGACGGACCTTGCCCGAGCCCGTCCGAGGCAGGTCGTCGAGTCGGTAGTAGTCCTCGGGGCGCTTGTAGCCCGCAAGGCGCTCAGCTGCCCAGGCGCGCACGTCCGCTTCGGCCACGTCTCCCACGATGGCCGCGCACACGCGCTGACCCCACTGCTCGTCGTCGACTCCGAAGACCGCCACCTGGTCCACTCCGGGGCAGGCGAGGAGCACGCTCTCGACGTCGTCGGGATAGACGTTGACGCCGCCGGTGATGACAAGATCCTCACGCCGACCGTCGATGAAGAGGTAGCCGTCTTCGTCGAGTCTGCCCGGGTCACCCACCGTGAACTCCCGCACGCCGTCGGCAGCGCGCCAGGCCGACGCGGTCTTGGCCGGGTCGCCCCAGTAGGCGAACTCGGACCACGCCGGGGGCTCACACCAGATCACGCCCGCGTCCGTGCGCGATCGCGCATCGGCTCGCTGGCCGGCTACGGGCAGGGTGACCGCCACGCGATCGCCCTCGACGAGGCCTCGTCGATGCAGTGCCGCGGCCGACCGACGCGCGAGGACCTCTGCGTGCCCGGACGTCAGGATCTCCACCCGCGCGAATCTCGCCGCGCGCTCGGGTGCAGGATCACCCGCGGGACAGCATCGACGAAGGAGAATCCATGGCCGACATCCGGGCCCTCAGCGTCACACTCACCGAGGTGCACCGTGAGGCTGGCGCGGCCGTGTCGCCGCCCACGCGCAAGGTGGTGGCGGCCGCCGTGGTGGCCAACCCTCTCGCTGGCCGGCCGCTCGTCGCAGACCTCGGGGAGCTCGAGGAGATGAGCGTGGAGGTCGCCGGTGTGCTCGTGCAGCGTGCCCTCGAGGTCCTCGCCAGCGCGGGCGTCACCCCCGACCAGGTGCGCGGCTACGGCAAGGGCGCCATCATCGGCACGCGCGGTGAGCTCGAGCACACGGCAGCTGTGCTGCATCCGCGCTTCGGCGCCCCGGTGCGCGCCGCGATCGGCGGCGGAGCCGACATCATCCCGGGCACCAAGAAGGTCGCGGGCCCTGGCGCGTCGATCACGATGCCCATCGGCAACAAGGACGACCGCTGGGTCTTCGACGACATGGACGCGGCAGAGATCGCGATCGCGGACGCCCCACGCGAGGACGAGATCCTCATCGCGCTGGTGCTGTCGACCGGCGGTCGCCCCCATGCGCGCGTGAAGAAGCCGGGGGCGTGACATGAAGGTGATGATCGGGCTCGTCCGCCGCGAGGACATGAGCCATGAAGAATTCGCCCAGTGGTGGACGCAGGAGCACGCGCCGCTCGCCCGCACACTGCCCGGCGTACGCCGGATCCGCTTCAACCTGCTCGAGGAGGGTGCGCCCTTCGACGGCGTCGCGGAGCTGTGGTTCGACTCTGCTGAGGCGGCCGATGCGGCGTACGCGACCGAGATCGGCAAGTCGGTCGCCGCCGACTCAATTGCCCACGTGTCCTCGCGCGTGCGGATGCCGGTCGAGGAGCACGAGATCTTCGGCTAGGACTCGCAGTACTTCTTGAGCCCCTTCGTCGCGCCCTTGAGCGTGTCACCCAGCGTCTTCTTCATGAGGAAGCCGGGCAGCGGCAGTGACGGGTCGATCGAGAGGGTCAGCGTCGCCTCGGTGCCCGAGCCCTTGGGCGAGAGTCGCCACGAGCCGCTCGCATCCTTCTGGGCCTTGCTCGGCGCCACCAGGGTCCACGACATGCCCGAGTCCGTGTGCGCGTAGTCGACCTCGAACTCGTCCTTGGCGACCTTGACGTCGTTGACCTGCCGCGCACGCGCGGGCAGGCCCGCGGTATCGGACGCGAGGACCTCGGCCGATACGCAGCCGGGGAACCAGTCGACCTGGCCGGGGATGTTGCGGACGACCGCGAGGACCCGATCAAGCGGAGCATTGATCGTCACGGTCTCGGATCCGGAGACAGCACCCATAGGGGCACGCTAGAACCATCGCCGGGATAGCGGGGCTGATCCGCCGAAGTTCACGGGTAGCCCGACAGGGGCGGCTCTGCCGGTCCGCCGAGCGATAGCGTCTGGCGCCATGGCCTCAGGATCGGACCTCCCCTCGCGGGCACGCGTTGTCGTCATCGGCGGCGGCATCATCGGGGCCTCGGTGGCCTATCACCTGGGGCACATGGGCTGGGGATCCGAGACGCTCCTGCTCGAGCGCGATCGCCTCACCTCGGGCACCACCTGGCATGCCGCCGGGCTCATGGTGACCTTCGGGTCCTTCTCCGAGACGTCGACCCGCATGCGTCACTACACGCGCGACCTCTACGCCCGCCTCGAGGCCGAGACCGGGCAGTCGACCGGCTTCGCGCCCATTGGCCTCATCGAGGTCGCGGCCGATGAGGGACGGCTCGAGGAGTACCGCCGCGTCGCGGCGTTCAACCGACTCATGGGCACGGAGGTGCATGAGATCTCGCCCACCGAGGTGGCCGATCTCTTCCCTCCCGCGCGGACAGATGACCTGCTCGCCGGCTTCTACATGCCGCAGGACGGCCGCGTGAACCCCGTCGACGCGACGATGGCGCTGGCCAAGGGCGCGCGCATGCAGGGAGTCACGATCCTGGAGAGCACCCCCGTGCTCGACGTGCTCGTCACGGACGGCCGCGTCGTCGGCGTGCGCACCGAGCGCGGCGACATCGAGTGCGAGTACGTCGTCAACTGCGCGGGCATGTGGGCCCGCCAGCTCGCCGAGCGCTCGGGTGTCACGGTGCCCAATCAGGCAGCCGAGCACTACTACCTGCTCACCGATCCGATCCCCGGGCTCGATCCGGACCTGCCCGTGCTCGAGGACCCCGGCTCCTACGGCTACTACCGGCCGGAGGGCGACGGCATGATGATCGGCCTCTTCGAGCCGGTGTGCGCACCCTGGCACGTCGATGCCATCCCGGAGGACGCCTCGTTCCTCACCCTCCCGCCCGATTGGGAGCGGATGGGCCCCTACCTCGAGAAGGCCATGGCCCGCGTGCCGGCGTCCATGGAGGTCGGCATCCGCACGTTCTTCTGCGGACCGGAGTCCTTCACTCCCGACCTGTCCCCCGTGGTCGGCGAGTCGCCCGAGGTGCGCGGCTATTTCGTCGCCGCGGGCCTGAACTCCATCGGCATCCTCACCGGCGGAGGCATCGGCCGTGCTATCGCGACGTGGATCGTCGATGGACTCCCCGACATCGACGTGACGGGCATGAACATCGACCGCTTGCACCCCTACCAACTCGCTCCGGAATACCGCGCTTCACGCACGGTCGAGTCGCTCGGCATG
>VGBQ01000162.1 GCA_016870425.1 Actinomycetota bacterium
CACTGGACGTCTGGGCGGCACCTTCGGCGTCGAGCGAGGCCGGGCAACCTGGGCTCTCCAAGCACCCATGTCCCTGCGCGAGCGCGGACTGGCCATCACCGGGACAGCGACCATCGAGGGCCGGGACCGGTGGAGGGTGGCCGCGACCGGCGGCAGCGGAAGCCTCCTGGGCGCCGCGACTCCCGTGACGATCACCGGAGGACGGGGGTCGCTGGTTGTGGATGGGGGGCGCCTGAGCGGCTCGCTCGGTGTGGTCGTCACCGACGAGCTTGTCTTTGACATGCCGGACGCGTGGAGGTCAGAGACCACCTATCGCCTGATCCCGAGGCGCGACGGGGCGGGACGCATCGCATTCGACCACCGGGCCACCCTCTCCATGACGGTGGGCCAGTCACGGCTCGCGCTCAGCGGCGACATCCCGAGCACGGGGGGCTTCCGACTCGAGGGCGGCGGCCAACTCGAGGTAGCAGGGACCGCTATCCCCTTCCGCGGCTTCTACGAAAGCGCCGGCTACACGACCGGCGGACGGACCAACACCGCGCCGCGGTGGGCGATGGGAGGCAGGGTCGACCGCTTCGTGAGACTGGACGGCGGAGCCGGCATCTCCGGTGGCCTCTTGCGGTTCACATCCCGCACACCGTCCGCTCCCGCGGCGCGGAGCAGCGCGGCGACAGTGACGGTTGAGGTCACGGGCGAGACGACCGTCAAGCTCACGATCAACGACGACTTTGAGCTCAACTGCGAGTTCACCTACACCGACCCGGACAACTGGACGTTGACGGCGGCCGGGGACAGTTCCGACATCTGGACGCCCTACAGCGGCCTGAGCATCCCCGACATCCACTTCTCCGGCACTGTCGTCTCGGTGGACGGCGAGGAGACGTGGGACGTCGAGACGGAGCCCGTCACGTGGACCGGAATGGTGACCGGCGCGACGATGACGACCTCCTTCACGCTCGGCAACGAGTGCCCGCTCAAGAAGCACTGCCCGCCCGCGGGAGACGATGACATCTTCGTGGGCAGCAATACGGCCGCCATCGACTTCGCCAGCATCCCGGACGTCACGGCGGCGGGGGCCTTCACCGCGGACCTGGGCTGGCTGCGCTGGGATGCCACATCCGCGCCCGTGACCTTCAATGGCGTCACTATCGAGCAACCCGATGTCACGGCGTTCGTCGGCGCCCGGGATGACGCCGACCCCGACCTGGAGATGCCGGACCTCTCGGCCACGGGAGGCAGCAACGGCGTCCAGGTGCAACTGTGCGGCAACTTCACCGTCCCCGTGCCCGACATCAAGACCTTCCACTCGCACGGCTGCGTCGGCTGGACCGAGGCGGGGGTCGTTATGGGGCAGATCGAAACCGGCGGCGACGTGGAGACCGGGACCTACAACGGCATCTCCATCAATGGGGCATCCCTGAGCGGCTTCGGCTGGACCGACCTACCGTCCTCTCCCACCATCGGCCTCAACGGCCTGTTGATGGCGCTCGATGACGGACGGCAGTACATCACTGCCGATGTCGAGATCCCCGGCAACGTGATGCACGACTTCGGCACCGGCACCAGCACCGACACGCTCATCCCCGCTGAAGGGTGGTTCGACTTCGGCGGCAACTTCGAACTCGACGCCACGATCCCCGTCGGCCTGAAGGGCAACACCGTAAGCATCGACGCCATCCTCGCCCACATCGGCAAAGTGGGACGCGACTACACACTGAGCTTCGAGGCCGACGGTGACATCACGGTCAACAGTCGGCACTACCCGATCGAGGCCTTCATCGGCTTCGAAAAGTCCACGGACACCTCCATCACGGTCAGCGTCTCCGTGAAGGGCACATACTCGACGATCGGTGCCGGATCCTTCGACGTGAGCTCCCTGCTCTCCGAAGGGGACTTCGAGCCGCCCAATGCCAACATCGTGGACGGGTCCTTCGACGGCAAGCAGGAGACGAATGTCTTCACCGACGGCACCTTCGAGAGTGCTGGACCGGTGGCGAGCCTTGTGAGCAATCCTGGCTTCGACGACAGCGTCCCGGGCAATCTCCTCGTCGACGACAGTGGCAACGACCTGGGCTCGTTCGAGGGCTTGGGCAACATGCTCGAGAACAACAGCTTCGAGGACACGCAGTTGCTGCTCAACGGCGACTTCGAAGGGCTCAACGGGTCACTCGGCAACAGCGTAAACGGCCAGGTCGTCGGCTGGCCGACCAATAACGGGAACATCCAGCCCTATCGGCAGGACGGGACTGCTCCCACCGCAGCGGCCCCACCCAAGACCACGACTGGCTCCTACACGCTCAAGGTCGTCAACAGTGGGCCGACGGTGCAGGCCGGGGTCAAGCCCTACCAGGGGGTGACGCAATACGTGCCCCAGGCCATGGACAACGGAACGACGTACGCGCTGTCCGCCTGGGCCGCGTCCGCGACAGGTTCCACTGTCAATCTCCAGATGGCGATCCTCGGCGACGGCTGCAGCAACGTCGCAGTGGACAAGACCTTCCCGGTCACCACATCGTGGACCTATCTGACGTTGCCGCTGACGGGAACCAACGCGGGCTGTAAGGGCTTCTTCGTCTACTTCACTCCACTCAACGCCAACGGGGGAGCCGTCCAACTCGACGATGCGACGTTCGCGCCCACCACGAGTCCAGCGGCGGGCCGGGCCATCGCCTACGGCTTCGTGCCGAGCCTCTTCGGCACGTTCGACTCAATGGATGGGCTATCGAGTGTCACCAGCTCCGCCAGGGTCTACCCCGCCTCCGACAACAACGGCGGGAAGTGGCTCTACACCACGGGCTGCGACGGATGGTTGTACAACCCCACAGGCGTCGTCGACGGTGATTTCGATATGCGCACGCGAGTCCTCTTCGGAGGGGGAAGCGGACGCGATATCGCCAACATCGGATTCTGGATGAATGATGTGGGCGGAGGGAAGTTTTCGGGGTACGCCCTGAGGATCGACACCACCTATGGCATCGGCTTCGTGAAGTCCGACAAGGGATACATGGCCGGCCTCAACGGACCCTCTGTCGCCACGCAGGCGGCCCGCAACGCGTGGTACGACGTCCATCTCACAGCGCAGGGGAATCTTGTCACCGGCGTGATAACCGACCTGCGTACCAACACCGAGATCTTCAACGGCACCATCTTCCTCCGCGGGGACCTTCCCTATAAGGGCTATTTCGGCCAGATCCCCGACGGAGCGTGCGAAGGGAGCGGGCAGGGCTGGGACGACCTGACCGTCTACACGATGTACAAGCCGCAAACCCAGCTCGCTCAGGTGATCTGGAATCCGGCGATCGCGCACAGTGGGAACGCCTACGCCTCACTCACCGGCCCGACGGGCAAGAGCTGGTCGGCCCTGTATTCCACGGGCATTGCACCTGAGCAGGGCAAGACGTACTCCTACACGACGTGGGTGCGGGCCAGCGCGGGCACCGTCAGCGGCAATCTGCTGCTCGAGACAGAAAGCCAGGGCAACGGCACGTCGACCGGCAACGTGGCGCGCGAAGGCGTGTCGATCCCCTTCACCGCCACCTCTGGGGCGTGGACGCGGGTGACGGCGACGATCACTGTCGCTAGTGCCGGCCATACCGACCTGCGCGCCGGGGTCCAGAACGTCGCGACATCGAGTGGGACGTCACTGCTCCTTGACGATCAACTGCTGCAGCAGATCTCCTGGCGATCCGGCCTGAACTCTCCCGACACGGCGCTATGGACGACAACGGATGACAGCGGCAATTCGGTCTTGAACTACTCCGACAGTCGCGGCTACCCATCAGCTCTCTACTACGAATTCGACAAGCCCGCCGCCTCAGGCAGCACCTACACCATCAGCATGGACGTGCGCTCCGACACGCCCACGGGGGGCGCGACACTGAAGTGGATCGAGGGCTCGTCGGCGCAATACACGGAATTCACCACGGGCACGGCGTGGAAGACGATCACGATGAAGGTCACGCCCGCGAATTCTGTCGTGCCCAAGCTCGGGCTCTTCCTCGCGAGTGGCACGATGCAGGTGGACAACGTGTCGGTGACGGTGAACGACATCTCGTCGAACCGAGGGGGAACCCTCGGCGTGCCTCCGGCGCCCCAGGGATGGTCGAGCACCGGTGTGGCACCGTGGACCTCCCTCGGCTCAACGGCGCATTCAGGCAAGGCGGTGATGACCGTCTACGGCAATACCTCAGCCTCTTACGCGGCCAAGCCGAATGACGGGTCCTCGATCCGGGCGGGTTCCGTCTACTCCGCGACGCTGTGGGTCCTCGCCAGCGATAGTTCCAGCCGCTCAGGCACCGTGAGCCTGTCCGCGACCGGCACGGCCGACGTCGCCTCTGTCGACTTCACAACCTCGGGTGGCTGGAAGCAGGTCACGGTCAATCTGCCCATCCAGGCCGCTAACGCGACAGGGCTCAACCTGACCATCAAGAACACCACCGGGACCATGCTCCTGGTCGATGACGTCTCGCTTAGTCTCCAGGGCCTGTCGTTCAAGGATCCCTGGACGAGCATGGGCAGCGGCGGCAACACCTACAGCGTCATGGGAGTGCTGCAGGACTCGTCCCAGGCGCATGGAGGCAGCAACTTCCTGCAATTCCAGCCCCGGAACGGCACCTCCGGTGTGCGTCTCACCTCGCAGTTCGTCCCGACGCCCGGGACGCAGGTCACGCACGCCGCCTGGGTCCGGTCGCCCTCGGGCACGCGAGTGGAAGGGTCCATCTATCTCGCCACGAACGGCAGCGCGCCCAACAGTCGCAGCACGCCGTTCACGCTGACCGATAGTTCCTGGCACTACGTCTACGTGACCTTGCCGATCTTCGATAAGTCGGCCTCGAGCCTGATCTCTCAGATCACGTCGGCGACCCCGGGCGTCTCAGTGCAGGTCGATGACGTCTCGACTCGCGTGGTTGCCCCGTGGTATCCCGTTGCGTCGGCGAACACCAACATGTCGATCATCACGGACGCGTCGCGTGCGGCGGACGGCTCGGGCTACCTGACAATGACCGGCTACGACAGCGGCTGGAACGGCCTGTTCGCATCGATCGAAAAGGACACGGACATGAACCCCATCACGGTCATGTCCGGAGACGCGTACATCTTCTCTGCGTACGTGCGCTCTACCAACGGCCAGCCTGTCAGCGGCGCGCTGCAACTCAACTTCGACGGGACCGCCGGGACGCCTGGCAGCCTGCCCTTCACGGCAACCAAGGACTGGCAACTGATGTCCGTCGAGGTCACGGCGACACGCGATGCGAAGACGATCAATCCCACCGTGCTGATCTCCGGGGCCGGTCAGCTCGATGTCGACTCCATCACCGTGACGCCCAAGATGATCGTCCAGGATCAGCCGTGGCGCACCGAGGTCGCCTCAGGATCGCCCAGGATCGCGTGGGGCGTGTACGACGATCCCTCACGTGCACGCGATGGCAGTCTCGGATTTCTCGAGCTGAGCAAGTCCGGCAGCGGAATCGGCGGCGTCGTCAAGGATGTCGATGTGGACCCGAAGCCCGGCGAGGTCTACACCATGAGCGCCTGGGTGCGTTCGCCCTCGGGCGCACCCATCAGCGGCTACATCCAGGTGGACGCATCCAATGGCACCGGAGCGACGTACGAGTACACGCAGGTGCCCTTCACGGCCTCGGGCGATTGGCAACTGGTCACCGCGCG
>VGBQ01000163.1 GCA_016870425.1 Actinomycetota bacterium
TCTGCGGATCGCGGCCGACGATGACCTCGATATGCACACCGTGGTGCGCCAGCGCCTCGCGCGCGACATCCTCGGGTAGCAGCGTCACGACCGCGCGCGGGATCCCCAGAAGCATCTGGTCCAGGGCAGCCAGCCCGGGCATCGCCGTGGATCGGGGGATCGCCGCGCGCTCATGGGTCGCCACCACCTGGGAGGCGGCACTCCAGCGCTCATCGCCCGCCAGTGCGACGAGGATCGCCATGGTCGACAGGGTGGGCGCGTCCCAGTCGGCGTCGGGGACAGTGGCGCGGCGCTGATCACCGACCAGCGCGGTGAGGTCGCGCAGGGCCGCGGCGTAGTCGGTGTAGCTCTGCAGGTCGACCAGGGTGCGGTCCAGGTCGAAGAGGATCCCCTCGGTGGTCACGGCCCCATGGTCCTCGACCGACCTCCCAGCGGCAACACTTCCATCGCGGGATGCGCCCTAGACGCGAGTTAGGCTCAGGCATGCGCATCGCCCTCGGAGTCGCCCTGAGCGTGTGCGCCCTGGTCATCCCCGCACCGGTGACGGCCGCACCACACGCCCACCCGGACCGGATCGTCGCGGCGGCCTGGGTCGAGGGCGCCTACAGCCTGACGGGTGCGCTGGGCTATCGAGACCGCCACTTCACGCTGTACGCCGACGGGCGGCTCATCACCCCGGGGGCCCCGGACACTCATGGCGTGGAGACTCTCCGACGGGCATCGCTCGCGTCAGCTGCGAGTCGGGAAATGCGCCAAGCCCTGCTGGAGGCCACCGCTGGCGTGGAGTTCGGTGACGTGCCCGTCGCCGACGTGGGCTACACCCGCACGCGCGTGAGTGTCGATGGCCAGGTGGCCCACGCCCGCGTCAACGCACTGCTCATGACCCTCGGGCTGCCCGACGCTCAGCGCCGTGCGCGCGAGCGACTCGTGGAGCTCATCAACTCGTGGAAGGCAATCCCCTCCGCACCCTTCACCCCGGCCGCGTATGAGGTGCAGATCCGGACGGTGTCGGACCCCATGATCCAACTCGAGTGGCCCGGCCCACCATTGCCGACGCGCGAGTGCGCCCGAGTCAGCGCCCGCACCTATGCGAGGTTCCCCGCGACCTTCCAGCAGGGCAACGCCTACACCTGGCGGGGCAAGTCCCTCACCGTGTGGGTGCGCCCCCTGCTTCCGGGTGAAAGCGGCTGCCCCGGGCGATGAGCCCCACGGTATGCGCCACAATGTGGCCATGGCCGACAACAGTTTCGACATCGTGTCCAAGCTCGACCGTGCAGAGGTCGACAACGCCGTGACTCAGGCAGCCAAGGAGTTGGCCCAGCGCTTCGACTTCAAGGGCACCGGCGCCAAGGTGGAGTTCAAGGGCGAGATGACCATCGAGCTCGAGGCCGAGACCGAGGATCGCGTCAAGGCGGCACTCGAGGTGCTCAAGGAAAAGCTCGTCAAGCGCGGCGTCAGCCTCAAGGTGCTCGACGCCGGCGAGGCGCGCGCGTCAGGCCGACTCAACAAGATCACCTGTCAGCTCAAGGAAGGCATCACGCAGGACCAGGCGAAGAAACTCGCCAAACTGATTCGCGACGAGGGCCCCAAGAAGGTCAAGACTCAGGTGCAAGGCGATGAACTCCGCGTCTCCAGCCCGAGTCGCGACGACCTGCAGGAGGTCATCCAACTCGTCAAGGATGCGGATCTGGACTTCCCCGTGCAGTTCGTCAACTACCGCTGACGCGCGCTCTCCTCGATCGGGGCACCCGCTGCCTCAACGGGCTGCGAGCGGCCCCACGGCACCGTGGCAGCGATGAGCACGGCGCCGATCACCGCGACGTCGACGTAGATTGCCCAGTTCATCTCAGCACCTCCGATCCCAGCCTGCGCCGGGGCAGAGGCTGAGCGCCAGAGGCGAGTCTTCAATGACCGGTCAGGACGGGCCGAATTCCTCCAGTCGGGCGATGCCGTGCCGCAGGCCCTGAGCATCTGGTGCCGGGTAGTCGTGCTCGGGCACCCAGTGCAGTGCGTCGAAGGGGCAGACCTCGACGCAGATACCGCAGTACATGCACAGGCCCCAGTCGATGGTGAAGGAGTCCAGGACGGCCACCGAGCGAGGGCGGCGCGCACCCGGCTCGCTCACTTCCTCGTTGTGGCTCTCGATGTGGATGCACCAGTCGGGGCACTCCTTGACGCAGAGCATGCAGGAGGTGCACGCGGCCGCATCGAGCGCGATCGCACCGCGCGCCTGGTGAGGGATCTCGCTCATCGACGCGCTCCAGGCCAGGGGGTGTCTACCCGGGCGACCAGCGGGGTGTCCTTGCGCAGCGGCGGCGGGCTCGCCACATCGAGCAGCAGGAGCGGGCGCAGGTCTGGGTGGCCACTCACCTGCACGCCGAACATCTCGTGGATCTCCCGCTCATGCCATGCCGCGGCCGGAAGCAGACCGGTGACCGACTCGAGCATCGGCGCCGCACGATCGAGCAGGGTGTGGCCCCACACGTCCTCGAGGCCACCCGCCTCGGGGCGACGTACCAGATGGATGACGATCTCGATCTCGCCCGAAGCGGGGCGATCCACGGCCGTCAGCAGGTCGAGGCGGTCGAAGCCCGCTGCGACGCGCTGGGCCACCGCGTCGGCCCAGGGCTCCCAGAGCGGCCCTGGTGGGCCGGTCACGCCGCTCATGCGGGCACCACCAGGGCGACCAGGGCATCGACCAGGGCCTCGGGGCGTGGGGGACAGCCGGGGACATACGTCGACACGGGGATCACGCGATCGACCCCTTTGGTGACGGAGTAGGAGTCCCAGTAGGGACCACCGGAATTGCTGCAGGCGCCGAACGAGACCGCGGCCTTGGGCTCGGGCAGCGCCTCCCACGCGGCGATGACCTCGGGGGCCAGGGCATCGGTCACCGTGCCCGACACGACGAGGACGGCGGCACCGGACGTCGACGGCTCCGCCGGGACGAGGAGGCCCCGGCCGATCGCCGACGCGAACTCGACCGCGCAGCAGGCCAGGCCGAGGTCTCGCACATGGACGCGGACCTCCGGGTGCGAGACCACGGCGTAGACGCGCTGCTCCCGGGCCATCCCGGCAGCGTAATCGCCCGTCCCGCGCGTCGGCACCCGCCGCAGGGCGGCGCCGGGCCGCGGGGTGGACAATGGGGGACGGTCCGCAGACCCCCCGCCGACGAAGAGGTGAACGTGAGCACCCAGGCCAAGTCCGTCGTCCCCCTCGGCCACGTCGTCATCCGATTCGCGGGCGACTCCGGTGACGGCATGCAGCTCACGGGCGATCGCTTCACCTCCGAGACCGCGGGCCTCGGCAACGACCTATCGACGCTGCCGGACTTCCCCGCCGAGATCCGCGCTCCCGCCGGCACCCTCGCGGGTGTCTCCGCCTTCCAGCTCCACTTCGCCGATCACGACATCATGACCCCGGGTGACCGCCCCGATGTGCTCGTCGCGATGAATCCCGCGGCCCTGCGAGCAAACGTGGGCGACCTACGTCCCGGATGCGACCTCATCGTCAACACTGACGAATTCACCAAGCGCAACCTGGAGAAGGTCGGCTACACCAGCAATCCCCTCGAGGACGGCAGCCTCGATGCCTTTGCCGTCCACGACCTAGCGCTCACCTCGATGACCATCGAGGCGCTGTCGGGATTCGACATCTCCAAGAAGGACGCCGAGCGAGCCAAGAACATGTTCGCCCTGGGCCTGCTGTGCTGGCTCTACAGCCGTCCGACCGAGGGCACCATCGACTACCTCCGGGCGAAGTTCGCCAAGAAGCCCGAGATCCTCGCCGCCAACATCGCGGCTTTCGAGGCAGGCTGGTCCTACGGCGAGACGACCGAGGCGTTCTCGGTGCGCTACGAGGTCAAGCCCGCTCCTATGCAGCCGGGCACCTACCGCAACATCACCGGCAACCCCGCGCTCGCCTACGGCCTTATCGCGGCGTCACTCCAGTCGGGGCTGCCGCTCTTCCTCGGGTCCTACCCGATCACGCCGGCATCCGACATCCTGCACGAGTTGAGCAAGCACAAGAACTTCGGCGTCATCACCTTCCAGGCCGAGGACGAGATTGCCGGCATCGGCGCGGCTCTCGGAGCGGCGTACGCCGGCTCGCTCGGCGTGACGACCACGTCGGGACCCGGCGTCGCCCTCAAGTCAGAAACGATCGGCCTTGCCGTCTCCCTCGAGCTGCCGCTCATCATCGTCGACGTGCAGCGCGGCGGCCCTTCGACGGGTCTGCCGACCAAGACCGAGCAGTCCGACCTGCTCCAGGCGATGTTCGGCCGCAATGGCGAGGCACCGGTGCCGATCGTGGCGCCGCGGTCGCCGGGTGACTGCTTCGAGGCAGCGGTCGAGGCCGCTCGCATCGCCGTGACCTATCGCACCCCCGTCTTCCTGCTCTCCGACGGCTACCTGGCCAACGGCTCCGAGCCGTGGCGCATCCCTGACCTGGACGCACTCCCGGTGATCGATCCGGCCTTCACGACCGAGCCCAATCGCGAGGACGGCAGCTTCTGGCCCTACCTGCGCGACGAGGAGACCTTGGCCCGCCCCTGGGCGATCCCCGGCACTCCCGGCCTCGAGCACCGGATCGGCGGCCTGGAGAAGGCCGACGGCAGCGGCAACATCTCCTACGATCCCGAGAACCACGACCGCATGGTGCGGCTGCGCCAGGCAAAGGTCGACGCGATCGCACGGACGATCCCCCCGCTCGAGGTGGAGGATCCGAGCGGCGACGCGCGAGTGCTCGTGCTCGGCTGGGGTTCGACCTACGGCCCGATCGGGGCCGCCTGTCGGCTCGTGCGCGCGCAGGGCATGTCCGTCGCCCAGGCGCATCTGCGCCACCTCAATCCCTTCCCCGCCAACACCGGGGAGGTCCTACGCCGCTACGACCGCGTGATCATCCCCGAGATGAATCTCGGCCAACTGGCCCTCCTGATTCGCGGGAAGTATCTCGTGGACGCCATCGGCTACAACCAGGTGCGAGGGTTGCCCTTCACCTCCGAGGAACTCAGCACGACCATCGCCGACGTGATCGGGAGCCTGTGACGCCATGACCGCAACCGACCTGCCCATGCCCGGCCTCGCACTCGTCCCCCGCACGGATGAGAAGCAGACCGCTAAGGACTTCAAGACCGACCAGGAGGTGCGCTGGTGCCCGGGCTGCGGGGACTACGCGATCCTGGCTACCGTGCAGGGCTTCCTGCCCGAGCTCGGCCTGCGCAGGGAGAACATCGTCTTCGTCTCCGGCATCGGGTGCTCATCGCGCTTCCCCTACTACATGGACACCTACGGCGTGCACTCCATCCACGGCCGCGCGCCCGCGATTGCCACCGGCGTCGCGATCACGCGCCCTGACCTCTCGGTGTGGGTGGTCACCGGTGACGGCGATGCCCTGTCCATCGGCGGCAACCACCTCATCCATGCCCTGCGCCGCAATGTCAACCTCAAGATCCTGCTCTTCAACAACAGGATCTACGGCCTCACCAAGGGGCAGTACTCGCCCACTTCCGAGACGGGCAAGATCACCAAGTCCACTCCGCTGGGCTCACTGGACTACTCCTTCAATCCGGTGTCCATTGCCCTCGGAGCCGAGGCCTCCTTCGTCGCGCGGACGGTTGACTCTGACCGCAAACACCTCAC
>VGBQ01000164.1 GCA_016870425.1 Actinomycetota bacterium
GACGGACTCGCCTACGCCGACGGACTCGCCTACGCCGACGGACTCGCCTACGCCGACGGACTCGCCTACGCCGACGCCGACGGACTCGCCGACGCCGACGCCGACGGACTCGCCTACGCCTACGCCGACGCCGACGCCGACACCGACGCCGTCACCGTCACCGACGCCTGAGCCGCAGCGGCCGACCGAGCCGGTCGATCTTCCGCCCGAGGTTGTCAATCCCGGCACCACCGTCATTGTGGACCGACCCATCGTGACCAACGCTGGCCAAACCGTCACCGTGACCGTTGTATGCAAGCGCTTTGCGCTCGGTCGGACCGCTAGTGCCCCGCGAGGTGACTATGAGTTGTGCACGGTGCGCAAGCAGGTGAAGAAGGGAAGGGTGACCGTCACGACCTACGGCAACCCCGTCAAGGTCGTCGTCCACCTGAAGGCGCCATCCACCAATGGCTACACGGCGTACAGGCAGAAGAAGGCCTACGACGCGGGCTGACATTCACTGCCTCGCCCACAGTGCGGACTTGACGGCGACGTGCGCAGGGCCTAGTCCGTCACCAACGGTGGTGCTGCGCGTCAGCGCGGGAGAGCGGAGGCGCGCCAGGCACCCGGTCCAGGAGACAGGGGCGGTCGTGTCTGACGTGAGGGGCGCGCCCACAGGCTGCGCGGCCGACGGGCCTCACCGGGAAGGCTCGCGCGCAGGCTGGCGATGGCGGCGATGATCGCGGCCACGTCTGCGGACGTCGCTCGGCCGCGGATGACGATCGGATCGTCGCTCATAGCGGGATGTTTCCGTGCTTCTTCGGCGGTCGGCTCGCACGCTTTGTGCGCAGGGCGCGCAGTGCTCGCACGACCATGAGGCGAGTCTCGTGCGGGAGGATGACGCGGTCGACGTAGCCCCGCTCGGCTGCCATGTACGGGTTGGCGAGCGTGGCCTCGTACTCGTCGATGAGCGCTGCTCGCTGGGCCTGCGGATCCTCGGCTTCCGCGAGTTCCTTGCGGTAGAGGATGTTGACGGCGCCTTGCGCGCCCATGACCGCGATCTGTGCCGTGGGCCACGCCAGGTTGATATCGGCACCGAGGTGCTTGGAGCCCATGACGACGTAGGCCCCGCCATAGGCCTTGCGCGTGATGACCGTGACGAGCGGCACGGTGGCCTCGGAGTAGGCATAGATGAGCTTGGCTCCCCGACGGATGATGCCGTCCCACTCCTGGTCGGTGCCGGGCAGGAAACCGGGCACGTCAACGAAGGTGAGCACGGGGATGTTGAAGGCGTCACAGGTGCGCACGAAGCGCGCGGCCTTCTCTGACGCGTCGATGTCGAGAGTGCCCGCGAATTGCATGGGTTGGTTGGCCACGACTCCGACGGGCCGCCCTTCGACGCGACCGAATCCGCAGATCATGTTGGGCGCGAAGAGCGGCTGCACCTCGAGGAATTCATCATCGTCCAGGACGTGCCCGATGACCCGGTGCATGTCATAGGGCTGATTGGGGGAATCAGGGATCAGGGTGTCGAGCACGCGGTCGTGGTCGGAGATCACGGCCAGGTCTTCCTCGACGTCATACACGGGCGGCTCATCGAGATTGTTGCTTGGCAGGTAGGAGAGCAGGGCGCGGACGTAGTCGAAGGCGTCGGCCTCGTCCGCTGCCATGTAGTGGGCAACCCCGGACTTGGTGTTGTGCGTGCGGGCTCCCCCCAGGTCCTCGAAGGCGACGTCCTCGCCCGTGACGGTCTTGATGACATCCGGGCCCGTGATGAACATGTGCGATGTCTGATCGACCATGACGATGAAGTCGGTGATCGCCGGGGAGTAGACCGCACCTCCCGCGCAGGGCCCCATGATGAGCGAGATCTGCGGGATGACACCGGACGCCTGGACATTGCGGTAGAAGATCTCGCCGTAGAGCCCGAGCGAGACGACGCCCTCCTGGATGCGCGCACCGCCGGAGTCGTTGATGCCGATCACGGGGCAGCCGGTCTTGAGTGCGAGGTCCATGATCTTGACGATCTTCTCGCCGAAGACCTCTCCGAGAGATCCGCCGAAGACGGTGAAATCCTGAGCGAAGACACACACGGGGCGCCCGTCGATCGTGCCGTATCCGGTGATGACGCCGTCGCCGTACGGACGCTCGGATTCCATGCCGAAGTTGTGCGAGCGGTGCCGCGTGAGGCCGTCGATCTGCTGGAACGAGCCCTCGTCGAGGAGTGCCTCGATGCGCTCCATCGCCGTGAGCTTGCCCTTGGCATGCTGCTTGTCGACCGCCGCCTGGCGGCGCCCGGCTGCTTCGGTGCGGCGCCGGACGAGTTCATCGGCCTTGTCCGCCGTGGTGTTCGGGATGCCCGACGTCGACGAGGTGGTCACGCGCGTACCTTAGCCGCATGAGCCGTGACCCCGGCGCGTCCGAGCGCGCGCCCCTCGGGTCCCTCGATGCCCTCGCGTCACCGCCGTGGAACCCCTGGCCCATGCCGGAGGTGGTGTCGACTACCCCCTCGACCATGGTCGATGTCGAACGCCGTGCCCGCGAGGGGGCGCCCGAGGGCACGGTGGTGGTGGCCGAGGAGCAGACGGATGGCCGCGGTCGCCGTGGGCGCACGTGGGAGTCCGCTGCCCGGGCCGGCCTGTGGTGGAGCCTCCTGCTGCGACCTCGGGTCAGCGCCGACCGACTCGGCTGGCTTCCGCTCGTTGTCGGCTTGGGGGTGGCGCGCGGCGTCGACCAAGCCACGGGTCTGGCGGTCGAGCTGAAGTGGCCCAACGATGTCGTCGTGGGAGGCCGCAAGCTGGCGGGGATCCTGGCCGAGCGCCTCGCCGACGGCGCGATCGTCGTGGGGGTGGGCATCAATGTCGATCATCGACCCGACGAGATGCCGGCGGGTGGCACCTCGATGCGCATCCTCGGGGTGGAGCCGGACCGGGCCGTCCTCCTCGGACATGTGCTCGCACACGTTGCCGAGGCTTATCGGGAGTGGATTGACGGTGTGGATCCGCGCGAGGACTACCTCGCCCTGTCCGCCACGATCGGCCAAGACATCCGTGCCGACCTCGGTGATCGGAGCGTGGAAGGGCGCGCGGTGGGGCTCGGCGCATCGGGTGAACTCATCGTGTCCCGTGCAGACGGGACCCGCCTGTCGGTCACGGCGGCGGATGTCGCCACGGTCCGTCCGACGACCTAGCGCCACATCCGGCTGCGCTGTCTCGTGCGGGCATGCCACGATGCGTCCATGGGATACCCGACGAAGCTGCTAGGCGATGGCGAGGTCATCGAGTTCGAGATGCACCCCCACTGGAGGGGCCTGATCCTGCCGGTCATCTGGCTGGTGCTCACGGTCTTCATCGGGGTCTGGCTCTATGTCTCGCTCGGGTCGTGGTCGTGGTCCGACGGTGGGATCGCGGAAACGATCGGTCGGCCATTGATCATCGTCGCGGGGCTGGTCATCCTCGTCTTCTGGGTCATCCTTCCCTTCCTCTACTGGATCTCCACCCAGTACGTCTTTACGAATCGGCGGATCATCACCCGGGCCGGTGTCATCTCCAAGAAGGGGCGCGACATGCCGCTGGCGAAGGTCAACAACGTGTCCTTCGAAGTCGGGGTGCTGGGTCGGATCTTGAACTACGGTCGGCTCGAGGTGACATCGGCGAGTGACGAAAACCTCACCATCGATGACGTGCCCAATGTCGAAGTGATCCAGCGCGACGTCTATCGCCTGCACGAGCAGGATGACGAACGCCGTCGCCGGCGCAGTGTCGAGGAGGGCGGCGATCCGGTGCCGCCCGGCGATGGCACCTGATCCCACTGACCTCCTCGAGGCGGTCGTCCTGGGGGGATCGCCGACCTACACCCGTGCTGACCTCATACGCCTCTCCGGCGTGCCCGACGACCTGGCGCGAGCTCTCTGGCGTGCCCTGGGATTCCCCGACACGGGCGGCGCGGCGGCCTTCACGGAGGCCGACCTCGACGCGCTCCGCCTGGTATGGGCGCTCATCGAGGAGGGTCTGCTCGACGAGGAGACAGCGGTCGTGCTTGCGCGAAGTCTCGGCCAGTCCACGGCGCGGCTCGCGGATTGGCAGGCCGAGGCGGTCGGACGCCTGCTCGTGGAACAGGAGCACCTCGAGGGCCGCGACGTCGCCGAGGATCCCGAGGTCGTTGAGCGGATCCTCGCCCGTACGGCCAGCCTCGTCGAGCCCATGGAGCGGCTCCTCGACTATGCCTGGCGCCGCCAGCTTGCGGCGGTCCTCGACCGTCGCCTTGCGCGCACGGAGGTCATCGGCGAGCCGAGTGCGGACGGCACGGTGGGCTTTGCCGATCTTGTGGGCTTCACTCGCCTGAGCCGCCAGCTCGAGGACGCTGACCTCGCTGCCCTCGTCGAGGGCTTCGAGGCGGTCAGCGCCGACGTGGTGGCCTCGACCGGGGCGACCCTGGTCAAGACAGTGGGTGACGAGATTCTCTTCATCGCCGACGATGCCGGTGTCGCCGCCGAGACGGCCATGGGGCTGCATGCTGCTCACGCGCGCGACCCCGACGTGCCCCAGATGCGCGTCGGCCTGGCTAGCGGGCCGGTCCTGCGGCGCATGGGGGATGTCTTTGGCTCCACCGTCAACCTGGCCAGCCGCTTGACGGCCCTCGCTCGCCCGGACACCACCCTGGTCGATGCCGCGTCCGCGGCACAGTTGGCCCAGTTGCCCGGCATGGGCCTGCGACAACTTGCGCCGAGGCGCGTCCGCGGCCTCGGGGTGATCCGGGTCTTTGAGTTGCGGCGACCGTGATGAGTCGACGGCCGGTCAGATGGGTGTGACGGCGTCGCGCTCGGCAAGCTCGCGATCGGCATCGTCGTCCGCGGGGATCTCCGGGAAGACCCACCTGCGGTAGGACCAGAAGCGGAAGAGGGTGCCGAGCCCGAGGCCGATCACGTTGGCACTGATGTTGTCCGCGATGGGACTGTCGAGGCCAAGCGCGTAGTGACTCAGCCACAGGCAAGCCAGGGCGATGAGCATGGCGACGCCGTTGAGGGCGAAGAAGAGGATGTACTCACGCCCCATGTGGGTGCGACCCCGATGGCGGAAGGTCCAGAACCTGTTGCCGAAGTAGGCAAATGTGGTCGCCGTGATGACGCTGACGGCCTTGGCAGTGAGCGGTTTGTCCTGCAGGGGGCCGGCGTACAGCAGGAAGTTGAAGAGCCCGACGTCGATGACGAAGGCGAAGGATCCGACGATGCCGAACTTCGCGATCTCGCGGTAGAGCATGCTGACCGAGCCACGCAGCCGGTCGATGAGGGACGGGCGCGCGGCTCCGGGTGCGTGCCCCGCCTGCGACATGGGTCGATGCTATCCCGGCGGACCCCGGGCGGATGGGCCGAGCGCGGTCACCTCGGTAGGGTCGCGCTGTGCCCCCAGCTAACGCCGCCCCGCGCGTGGGCATGGTCGGCGGTGGTCAGCTCTCGCGCATGACGGCCGCACCGGCCGCGGCCCTCGGGGTCGACCTGCGGATCCTCGCGCTGGAGCCGGACGAGTCGGCGGCGCAGGTCGTGTCCGAGGTGATTCTGGGGCGCCACGACGATCTCGACGCCCTTCGTCGCCTCGCCGC